>DQTE01000007.1 GCA_015662905.1 Crocinitomix sp.
AATCCGTTTATGAAAAAAGCGTTTGAGCAAACAAAAGGAAAAGTAACCGCTGATGCTGAAAAAAGAGTAGCAAGGTATATTCAAAAGCAGATTAATAAGCTATGATACAATTAAGTAATTTGATATATAAAGGTTTAAGCGAAGATACTGAGGTATCTAATTTGGTTGGTACAAAGGTGTTTCCTTTAATTGCTGATCAGAAAACAAAACTACCTTTTATAGTATATCGAGTTTCTTTATTAAATTCAGTAACAAAAGATAAGGCAGAGCGTTTTTCTGTTGAGATATTGTCTTTTGAAACATCTTATAATAAGTCGTTGGCGTTGAATGAAAAGGCGGTTAATGCAATTGATAATGTAGATTTAGCAGGTATAAATTATAAATTTATTAAAGGCTCGGCAGAACCTTTAATAGATACAGATAATAGATTTTATGTAAAACAAATAATAAATATAAAAAAATAAATTATGAGTAATTTTTTAGATGGTAGCGTAATGCGCTTACAAGTAGAAGGAAAAAATGTGTTTCACGAAGTAGAAGTATCAATTGAAGGTTCAACCGATTTTAAAGAAATAGCAACCAAAGATACTGATGGTAAAGAAGTTTCTCCAGGTTCGCAAAGTTTTTCTTTGTCGTGTTCAGCAAAAGGATCGCCAGATACAACAACTGAAAATACCGATGTAATCTTACTTGGATATTGGAAAAACAAAACAAAAGTTGCCTTTACTTTAACAGATGGTATTGTAGGTCACGTTACCTATTCTGGTGAGGCGTATTTAGAAAACTTTAATATGGGTTCTCCTAATGATGAGATAGTAGATTTCTCGTATAGTTTAAAAGGTACTGGCGCTTTAACTATAGGCGTTGTACCTGAATAAATAATATTTGAATTAATTTTCTCTTTGCTTTGGTGTTGGTAGAAGTGCCAGCACCGCAAAGAGTTTTAATTTAATTGTATTGAGAATAAGAAAATAAAAATATACGTTAAACGGAAAAAAGCAAAGCAAAGATGAAAAAATTAAGTATTACAATTAACAAAAAGAAACACGAAATAAAATTCACTTTTATGTCGTTGCGTATCTTTTTAGAATTTTATGGTGAAACCAAGTTTTCAGCCTTAGATAAATATTTATCTAAAATTATGATCACTGATGGTTCTGAACCTGAGTTTGATTTTTACGATACGTTAGCAAACGTGATTTTGTCTGGTATTTTAAATGCTGCGCAAACAGAAGTAGCCGTAACTCAAAACGAAATAGTAGATGCTATCATAAATTCAGTAATGGCAAAAGATGGTAGTATAGAAGCTATCTTAGCTGGGTTTGCTGAAATAATTCCGCAAGAAACTGCTGATAGCTTGGGAAAGTCAAACAAGGTGAAACCAAACAAGGTGAAGCCAAAGAAGAAATAACCTTTGACCAATTAGAGGTATATGCTTGTGGTGAAATAGGTTTAGATGTAAATTACTTTTACACCTTGACGCCTCGCCAGTTTTTTAACATTACAAGAGGCTATCAAAATAAACAGATAGCTGATTTAAAAACAAGTTGGTTGCAAACTCGTGAAGTAATCTATTTTAATTATTTACTTACCGATACTGGTAAGAAAAAGAAATTAAATAGAGATGAGTTAATGCCGTTTGAATGGGAAAAAGAAGAAAAACCAAAAGCAACAGTTTTTAAAAATGTTAAGCAAATTGAAAGCTTATTTAAAAATATTGATTAAAAAAGTAGTTAGCTTCTAAAACAAATAGAATATTAAAAGTGCTATCGCTAAAAGCGTACTAATCGTGAAAGGTAGCACTTTTATTAAAAGAATAGAATGGTTGTAAAGTAGGCTCGTCTCCTACTCTATTCGCAAAAGTAAAAAAAATGAAAGTAGAATTACCAATATTGTACAACAAAGAAACAAAGCAATACGAAATATTAGTAAATGGTAAACCTACTACTAATGTAGAGTTAATAGGTTTAGAAGTAATGTCTAAACTAAAATATAAACCAAAACCAACTAAAAATATTCAAAGATTTTTAAAGTAAAATGGGAACATTAGCGAGTGTAAATATCAAGTTTTTTGCGGATCTAAAGCAGTTTAGTTCTCAAATGCAAAACAGCGAGCGTCAAATTAAAAAGTTTGGTCGGTCAATGAAAAAAGTAGGGTCTAATCTTACTATGGCTGTTACTGCTCCTATTTTAGCGCTTGGTGGCGCTGCTGTTTTGGCGTGGGATAAACAAGCGAAAGCAATCGCACAAGTTGAACAGGGTTTAAAAACTACTGGTAATGCAGTTGGTTATACGTCATCTGAATTACAAAAATTAGCAAGTGATTTACAAGATAACTCCTTATTTGGTGATGAAGAAATATTAAAGGGTGCAACAAGCCAATTACTTACTTTTACTAATATTGCTGGTAAACAATTTGAGCGCACGCAGCAAGCTGCTTTAGATTTAGCAACTAGATTAGATGGTGATTTAAAAAGTGCTTCTATACAATTAGGAAAAGCATTAAATGATCCTGTTGCTAATTTATCGGCATTAAGTAGATCTGGTATTCAGTTTTCTGAGGATCAAAAAAAGACAATTAACGCACTTGTAAAAACTAATAAGTTAGCAGAAGCGCAAACTATTATTTTAGATGAGTTAGAAAAACAATATGGTGGTTCTGCTGCTGCGGCTGCAAAAGCTGGTACTGGTCCTTTAAAACAATTAAGTAATTCAATTGGTGATTTAACCGAAGATTTTGGTAAAATAATATCTGAAGCTTTAATCCCTTTTGCTGATTATGTTAAAAAATTAGTAACACGTTTTAAAAATTTAGATGATGGTACAAAACGTACCATTGCTAAAATGGGTCTATTATTAGCCGCAGTTGGTCCATTGTTAGTTTCAATTGGTTTTTTAGCAACAAATGTAATGCCTGGTTTGATTTTGGCTTTTGGTGCGTTAAAAGTAGCGATGTTATCAAATCCTTGGTTGTTATTAGGCGCTGCTGTTATTTCTGTAATAGCTTTGTTTGGTGATTTTGGCAGTTCGGTTGATGATGTAAAGCAAAAATACGATGTTTTAAATGACGTTCGTGAAACTGCTGTAAAATCAATTGCCGCAGAGAAAGCCAAGTTATCAGAATTGTTATCTATTGCAAGAGATGAAAATCTAAGTAAAGGTATTCGTTTAAAAGCAATAAAAGACTTAAATAAAAT
>DQTE01000169.1 GCA_015662905.1 Crocinitomix sp.
AGGTTCTATACATTTTATGCTTGAATTAACGACAGAAGGAGGCAGATTTGTTTTTTTGTACCAATTATTAAAATCGTTTAAGTAATTTTGATTAACACCAGCAATATAAATTCCGTCACTTGTTGCAACGTATAAACTATCGTTAAATACACATAGGTCTTTAATCGTTTCATTGTTAGATACAGGATAATAAGTGTCTTTTATTTCTTCTTTTTTTAAGTCAAATACTAAAATTCCCATATCTGTTGATATATAAACATAATCACTGTAGAAATAAAAGTTGTTAATGGTTTTACCACCAGACAGTTGGGCTTTTTTTAACCAAGGTACATTATAGTATTCATTGTCAGTTATAACGTCAATATTTCCGTTAGAATATCCAACAATTAGGACTTCTTCATTACTACCAATAGCACTTATATTTATATCAGACAAACCATTTACAAGTGTGATTTCATCAATTGAATTGTCTTCAGTATCGTAAACAACAATGCCATTTATACCTCCCATAAAAATTTTGCTTTTGGTTTTAGTTATTCCAACAGAATTTAATAAAGAATAATGTATTCTCCACTGATTCATTTCTGCTTGAGAGAAGGTGTTTTCTATCAAAGAGATAAAAACTATAGATAATAAAGTCAATTTAAACATAACATCACTAACATGAATTTTGTAAAATTATTGTATTTAATATACAATAAAAAAACATTTCTATTTATCCGAAAATACTTCTGACAACATCTTCAATTTTACCACATTTTATCACTTTAATGTCATATTGTTCAGCTTTAATACCCGTACTTGACTTTGAGATGATTATTTTTTCAAATCCTAATTTTTGAGCTTCATTAATGCGTTGATCTATTCTATTTACGGGGCGTATCTCACCACTTAATCCAACCTCAGCCGCCAAACTAATTTTTGAATCAATAGGAATGTCTGCATTAGAAGACATAACAGCACAAACAACGGCTAAATCAATAGCTGGGTCATCTACTTTTATGCCACCTGCAATGTTTAAAAACACATCTTTAGTGCCCAATTTAAAACCACATCTTTTTTCTAGTACAGCTAATAGCATATTCATACGTCTTAAATCAAAGCCAGTTGATGAACGTTGAGGCGTACCATAAGCAGCAGTACTAACAAGGGCTTGTACTTCTATTAGCATTGGTCGGATACCTTCTATAGTGGAGGCAATAGAAATACCACTTAAATTTTCTGTATTACCTGTAATTAAAATTTCTGATGGATTTTCAACTTCTCTTAATCCAGAGCTTGTCATTTCATAAATGCCCAATTCATTGGTTGAACCAAATCGGTTTTTCGTAGTTCTTAGGAGTCTGTATAAATGATTTCTGTCGCCTTCAAATTGTAAAACAGCATCAACCATATGCTCTAAAATTTTTGGACCAGCTAAAGCGCCTTCTTTTGTAATATGACCAATTAAAAAAACAGGAGTTGCGGTTTCTTTGGCAAATTTTAATAATTCTGCGGTACATTCTCTTATTTGTGACACACTGCCGGGTGAGGATTCAATTAAAGGAGAATGTAGGGTTTGTATAGAGTCAATGATTAATAAATCTGGTTGAATTTCGCCCAACTGAATAAATATATTAGCGGTTGAAGTTTCTGTTAATACATAACAATTTACATCTTTTTTGCCTATACGTTCAGCTCTCATACTAATTTGTTGTTCACTTTCTTCGCCAGAAACGTATAATACTTTTAAGTTGGGTTGTTTTAATGCAGTTTGCAACAGTAAAGTTGATTTTCCAATACCAGGTTCGCCACCAAACAAAATTAAAGAACCGGGCACAACACCACCACCAAGCACCCTATTTAGTTCTTTATCTGATAATTCAATTCTGTCTTCTTTAATATGCTTAATTTCATTTATAAGTTGAGGTTTAACCACTCTTTTATCTCTATTTGATGAAAAAGGAACCTTGTCTGAACCAATGCCTAAAGAAGTATTTTTCTCAATTACCTCTTCAACATAAGTATTCCATTCTCCACAAGAGGAACATTTACCTACCCACTGCGGTGATTGGTGTCCACAACTTTGACAAAAAAATGATGTTTTTATTTTGGCCATTATTACTTTTTTTATCGAAAGTAGTTAATTAGAACGTAATTTATTTATGTTTTGCGTAATTTTAGCATAAAAATTAAAAAATAAATGTCAGTTATCCATACAATTGTTCAAAAGCTGTTGAGTAGCCCTAAATTTTTAGGGAGAGATTTTTTGATTGAAAAATTACCCCTATGGTTTATTCCAAAGGCAACAAAAAAAAATGTAGTTCAAACAAGATTTGGGTTTAAAATTTATATAGACCCCGTTTTTGATAAGAATATAGAAAATGTAATTTATCAGAGAGGGGTTTACGAGTTAGGAACGGTTAGTTTTTTACAATCTTTTTTAAATAAAGGAGGTGTTTTTGTTGATGTAGGAACTAATATTGGTTTTTTAAGTTTAGTTGCCAGTGCAAAGGTAGGTGGTTTAGGCAAAGTTTATGCTTATGAACCAGTACCAACAACCTACGAAATTTTAAAATTGAATAAAGAATTAAATCAATTTACACAGTTAAAACTAAATCAATTTGCTTTGGGTGATAAGGAAGAAGATGTAACTATTTTTAATGAGTTAGAAAATAGAGGGGGGCATCAATTGTAAATCATACAGAAAAGGAAGGAATTAAAATTACAGTTAAACGGTTAGACGATTTGAATATAAAAGAGACGATAGATCTCATTAAAATAGATGTTGAAGGCTTTGAATTTGAAGTTCTAAAGGGAGCAATTGACACTATAAAAAAAGATAAACCTAACTTAATTATAGAGTATAGTAATACCAGAATAAACACAGCTAAAGACAATGAGATTTATGAATGGATTAAAGCATTAGGTTTTTATAAAATATATAAGTTAAAATGGGGAAAAGAAAGAAAATCATCTTTAATTGAAATTGTAAGTAAAAATGAACTACCTACTCATGATAGTATTTTTTGCATAAATCAAACAAAATAATTTAATTAGGCTGTAACATTAAGGCGCACTAAAATTACACCTTAAATCCACAATTATCAATAGTATATTCCTGACTTCGCACACCTGTCTAACATCAGGTAGATTCACCACGATTATAAAAAGTTAATTGCCTGATATTCAAGA
>DQTE01000229.1 GCA_015662905.1 Crocinitomix sp.
ATCATTATTCATTTCAATTTTTATTGTATTTACTACATTCTCTCAAAATATTTTTACGCCTATAGATACTGTTGACACAGATAATGGTAAAATTGTAATTTACCCAAACAGAAGTTGGGAATACTTAGACGATATAAATTTTGATGGCGTAATGAATCCTCAGTTGCATTATAAAGTTTCCTCAGACAGTAGTTTTTTATATAAGTCTTATTGGAAAAATGATGTGGTCATAACGTGCAACACCAATGAGGTAAATAAAATGAAAGATACCATTTGGATGTGCGTGTTAGATTCTTTACACAATAATTATTCAATTCCTTATGACGGTAGAGTAACCTCAAAATTTGGTATAAGACACGGAAGAAACCATAACGGTACAGACATTGATTTAGAAACAGGTGACACTGTTTATGCGGCTTTTGATGGAAAGGTAAGATACTCTCAAATGCACAAAGGAGGATTTGGAAATTTGATAATTATAAGACATTATAACGGTTTAGAAACTTATTATGCACACTTATCAAAAATGTTTGTGGCACCAAATCAATACGTAAAAGCTGGTGACCCCATAGCATTAGGTGGAAACACAGGTCGTTCTACAGGCTCTCATTTACATTTTGAAGTAAGATTTTATGACCAGCCCATAGACCCAGAACTGATATTTGACTTTAAACAAGGTACTATTAAAGATGAAAATCTACTGGTTCATAGTGGCATTTTTTCTAATACAAGAACAAAAACAGGCTCATCCACTTATACGCAGGGAGGTAAAAAATACTACAAAGTAAGAAGTGGAGATACTTTAGGTGCAATTGCCAGAAGACAAGGAACAACAGTATCTAAATTATGTAGTTTAAATCACATTAAAGCTACCAGTATATTACATATTGGACAAACGTTAAGGGTAAGGTAAACACTTAAAAGCCTGCTAAATATAACATCCCGTTTTTAATTTGAAGTGATTTATTACAATGATGTAAGTTGGTATTGTTTGTAAACAATTGACCAGTTCCTAACCCTTGGGGTAATGGATTGTTTTTTGTAAACGTATATTGTGCAATGGCATTTAGTCCAATGTTACTTTCTAAGGCTGAGGTTATCCACCAATTGATTTTTTGTTGTTTAGCCAATTCAACCCATTCATCAGTGCCTTTAAAACCACCAATTAAAGAAGGCTTTAAAATAATATATTGCGGTTGAATATGTGACAGTAAATTTGTTTTAGAATCTTTATCAAAAACACCTATTAATTCCTCATCTAATGCAATTGGTAAAGGTGTTTTACGACATAACTGATACATTTCTTCTATTTGACCTTGTTTTATAGGTTGTTCAATAGAATGTAAACTAAATTTTGACAATTGCTCAAGTTGATGTAAGGCATTGTTGGGCGTAAAGGCACCATTGGCATCTACCCTTATTTCAATGTCTTTTTCACTAAATGTTGTTCTAATATACTTTAAAATCTCTAATTCTGTTTCAAAATCAATAGCCCCAATTTTTAATTTGATACAAGAAAAACCTGCTTCTATTTTTTCTTTTATTTGAGACAACATAAAATTTTTTGTTCCCATCCAAATTAAACCGTTAATAAGGATTGGTTCATTTTGGTTAGTAAAACCTGATTTAAAGATAATTGATTTTCCACCGTTTTGTAAATCAAGTAAAGCGGTTTCAATTGCAAATTGAATTGAGGGGTAAGTATTTAATGTCTCAAGTTTCCTTATCGAATCATATTCAGAAATGTTTTGGCAAACAGTATTAATTTTAGATTCATAACTTAAATTCCAATCGGGTGACAATGTTTTGATTATAGAGGCTTCACCTATACCGTATATATCAGGATTTTTATCATCCCATATTTTAATTAACCAAGAATCTTTTTCAGTTAAAACACCTCTGCTTGTACCACTTGGTTGCTTAAATTGTAAGGTTAACTTTTCCCAACTGCCTTTTAACATAATTATAAATTTCAAAAAATCTTTTTAGTTTAACAATAGTATAATCAAAAAGATTTTACTTATGCGAATTTATACAATAAATGTGTGGATTAACAGAAAAACGAATCATATCTTATTATTTATTTCCAATCGTTTGGTATTCTAATATTTTGCTCAGGAAGAAAAGCATTAAACATGCTTGCTTTTATGTTAATATGGACTGATAAATAATAATTAGTTGGTCTTTCCCAATAGGGTAATCCATTTTTATCAATTCCCCATTTTCCATGACCTACTTGTCGCCACGAAAAACCAGTTTCCCAACAGTGTAAATTACGCCACAAACCAACATTTAAAGAACTAATTTCCCAAGTTTGAATATCTACATTAACCCCATAGTCTAATTTCCAGTTGCCATTTAATCCAATGTTTCCATCCCATCTTATAGTTTGAACAATAAGAATTGTATCTTTTTGTACCACACCGTTTTGTTTTCTATCAAACTTAATGTTATATGAGAAATTAGCTGTCCAAGGCATTTCAATTTTAGATACTAAAATACTATCCTTTTGATTGTCTTTGGGTTTGCTTTTAAATCTTGCACTAATTGTGTTACTAAAAGTTGTTATTCTCCCAATACCTTTGTTGTCATTCCAAGCATAAACAGGTGTTGCTAATCCTGTTGAATCCTCCCAAGCGTATGGAGATAATCGCCAACTCGATTGAAGATTTATAAATTTTACAGGTGTAGTTCTTAAACTAAACGTAAAATCTGACAAGTTCATACTATCTTTAAATATGTCATAACTACCACCAATTGAAAACACATCAATTAGCCTAAGTTTTTTGTAAGTTTCATTAACAGAATCCTTTTTATCTCTATATTTTAACTCTAAAGTATTTCCAACTGAAAAAGATATTAAGCCTGACTCTCCTTTAGGAGGTTCTCTGTATAAACTAACATCAAACGGTGAATAAAACTCAGTATTTCCTATACTATCAATTTGCAGACTTTGATGCGCCCCTATATCTGGTCTGTAACTAAAAGAAATTTGAGGTGTCATTACATGTCTTGCCTTTACTTTTTGATTTGGCGATTTAAAATATCCATAAAGATTAGAGGTCAATCCACCTCTAAAACTAACATCTCTAGAAGTGGCAAAGCCGTCTATTAGTGTTGTGTCTATATTGTTGGTATTAGTATCCCATTTTTTCTCGTAACTTTGAAAATTCCAGTACTCATTATACGTTGTTGAAAGATTAAAATTAAAAATTCCATTTTTAGGTTTTAAGTTGGTTTGTAAAATTACGTTTTGTTTAATACCATTTTTAGCATAACCATTTATCAAACTTAAATATTGAGGGTTTAAAATACTATCAGGCATAACAATATTGTTTTGTGAATTTAGCGCATAGGTAATAGATATATTTTCATACCATTTCTTACCAATGTTTTGTTTACGTAAAACACCAAGGTCAAATCTACTTATGTTAAAATTAAAGGCAGGTAAGTCTATAGTAAATGTTTTGGCTTTAACATTTTGCCTTAGAGAGTTTTTAATGTTCCAACCTCCTGAAAACTTATTTACTCTCCAATTTTTAGTTAGAGTAATTGAGGAGTTAATTTGATTTTGAAAATAATTATCTGCTATTTGTTCTAAACTCTGTTTAGGATTGTTATTGGATACAAAATTTATATCACTGTTAAATTTTATAGATGGGTGGGCTTTACTATCTTGCACGTGTCGCCAATTTACATTAAAATTATTAGTTACAATGGTGTCAAAAAAATAACCTGTTAAACGTTCATATCCTAACGAAAAACTTCCTGCTGCTTTATATTTTTTGTAATAATTTGTTCTATTTGATAGTCCCCACCTTCCTGTTGTATAAATAGAACCATAAAAAAAAGTTTCCCAATTTTTCCCCAAAGGAATGTAATACCCCAATCTTTCTATTCCTGTTCCATACAATGAAGCTAACGAAAATCTCATTTCAGATAAAACCAACCCATGTGTTCTATCTTCCGAATTAGGAAGAACAGCAAAAGGAGCGGCAATGGGAAGAGGAATATCGAGTATCCTCATGTGCATAGGCCCTGTAACTATTCTCTTATTAGGAACAATCATTGCCTTAGAGAGTTTAAAATAATAATGTGGTTCATCTTTTTCGCAGGTTGTGTATTTTCCATTTAAAAAATGGATCTCTTTATTGGCATGAATTTTAGATTGCTCCATATGAATATATCCTTCATCTTGTTGGGTTCTTATTTCAGTAATATAACCCTGCTTGGTTTCAAAATTATATTTTAACTGATTACATTTTATTTCCTCTGTCCCTTCTTTAAAAATTGGCTTACCAATGGGGGTTCCCAAACTATCCAAGCTGTAAAAGGCAGATACTTCTTTATTTTTTAAATCAATTTCTATGATTGAAGCGGTCAACTCAATGTCCTCATAATTTACTTTTGAATTACCATATAATCTGATAATTTGGTTAGGAACATCTGCAATTATAGAATCGTCAGCAGAATAATAAACAGGCGCCTCTAAACCAATATTTGAAGTGTTAGAAGTTTGCCCTTGTGCATTGTTCCCAATAAAAAATACCATTATTAACAATAAATAATGAATAAATAGAGTAATATGTTGGCGTTTATACAATTTTTGGTCTTAACTTTGTTATTTATAGCTCACAAAAGTATAATTTTTAATATGAAAACAACATACAACAACCATTTACTATTTAAAATATTGTTGTTTACAATTTTTTTATTAAATTTTAACATATCAGGTGCTCAAGGCTATGGTGGACTAAAAACTATTGTTATTGATGCAGGGCACGGAGGAAAAGACCCTGGTTGTAGAGGTGGTCATACTCGTGAAAAAGATGTAACACTTGCTATCGCACTTAAATTAGGTGAGTTTATAGAGAAAAAATATCCTGACGTTAATGTCATTTACACCAGAAAAACAGATGTTTTTGTAGAATTAGATGAACGTGCAAAAATTGCAAATAGAAACAAAGCAGATTTATTTATATGTATTCATGCCAACGCTGGTGGAGAAGCCGCATACGGCGTTGAAACTTACGTGTTAGGACTACACAGAACAGAAGCTCAACAAAAAATTGCAGAACGTGAAAATTCAGCCATTCAATTTGAAGAAAATAATGACGAAAAATATAAAGATATAGACCTATCTGTTGATGCAATAATTGCCCGACAATTACAATTAAGTGTGTTTTTAGACCATTCTATAATGTTTGCTTCTATGATTCAAAAACAAATTAAAAATATTGGTAGAAAAGACAGAGGGGTTAAACAAGCAGGTTTTTTGGTATTGTACAAAACTACAATGCCTTCTGTATTAATTGAAACTGGTTTTTTATCTAACAAAAAAGAGGAAAGGTTTTTAAGAGATACCGCAAATCAAACACTTATGGCGCAGTCTTTTTTTAAGGCTTTTAAAAGTTACAAAGATTATTACGAAAAAGGGATAGTTTCTACTACATCAGAAAAAACCGAAAAATATGGATTGTCTGAAGATGAAATTAAAAATGAGGAAGTAATTTTTAGAGTGCAAATCGAAACCAGTACAAAAAAAATCCCAAAAGATGATGATAGATTTAAAGGATTACCCGTGTGGATGTATGAAAATAATGGACTTTATAAATATACAGTTGGTGCTTTCAAATCTGTTGATAAAGCTAATGAATTAAAAAAAGAAATGAGAAAAAGAGGTTTTGAACATGCTTTTGTCGTAGCTTTTTATCAAAATGAGAGGATTAATTTAGAAAAAGCTATTAAATTAGCAAAAAAATAATTGAATGAAAGTTTCTAAAGAATTTAAGGTAGGGTTATTGGTGGTATTGGGTATCTTGTTGCTTTACGTTGGAGTTAACTTTTTAAAAGGTAATGCTATCTTTGGAAAAAATAGAGAATTTTACGCTGTTTTTGATAACGCTAATGGTTTAAAAACATCAAATGAAGTTCAAATAAATGGTGTAAAAGTAGGAATGGTCAACGCCGTGAACTTACATCCTCAAACACCAGAAAAAATATTAGTTAAATTTGTCGTCTTAGATGATGAATTATTAATCCCTTACGGATCTTATGTAGAGTTAATCAGTGCAGACATTATGGGAACCAAAGCACTTGATTTAAGATTAAATACAGAACCTGTTTCTGAATCTAAATTCTATCAAATAGGCGATACTCTACGTACAGAAGTTCAAATTGGTATTGCTGACCAAATTAGTGAAGAACTATTACCACTAAAAAAGAAAACAGAAGAATTAATAGGTTCTGTTGAGGGTATTATAAAATCTATTAACTCTTTTTGGGACACCACCGCTGCATATACCATTGATGAAAGCCTATATGAATTTAGAGATGGTATTGCCAAATTTGGTGATTTAGCAAATAGCTTAACTGTTTTAATTGAAAAAGAAACAAAAGTAGTAGATGATGTGCTACAAAATACAAAAAGTATAACGGCAAATTTAGCTTCAAAATCTGGTGAAATTAACAACACTATTGATAACATTTCAGCCATTTCAGATACGTTGGCCGCAACAGACATCAAATCGGTAGTTTTAGAAACACAAAAAACATTAATGGAACTAAATGAAGTGTTAGCAAAGGTCAATAATGGAGAAGGAACTATTGGTGCTCTGTTACATACCGATAGTTTACATATTGAATTAATGCAAACTAATCAAGCAATACAAGACTTATTAAATGATATGGAAGCCAACCCTAATAAATATGTTCATTTTTCAATATTTGGACGGAAAATAAAAAATAATTAGGTCAGTTTTCTATTAGATATATAATTAATAAAAACTCAAACCAAAATGGGAATTAGTAACATTATTTTTATTTTATTAGTAATAGGAGGCACGTTGTTTTTTGCCTTAAATGTAAAAAAAATCATTGCAAACATTAAATTGGGTAAACCAATTGATAGAACAGACAACAAAGCAGAACGTTTTAAAAGAATGGTTAAAGTCGCTTTGGGACAATCAAAAATGGTAAGACGTCCAATCGCTGGTATGCTTCATATTTTTATATATCTTGCTTTTATTATTACTCAAATTGAGCTTATAGAAATTATTGTAGATGGCGTAACAGGTTCGCATAGAATATTTATGACTTCATTGGGTGGATTCTATACCTTTATGATTAGCTTGATTGAAGTTTTGTCTTTACTTGCTTTAATAGCAACTTTCTCTTTTTTAGCTAGACGTAATTTACTGAAAATCCCACGCTTTACTAAATCTGAGATGAACGGTTGGCCAAAACTTGATGGTAACATTATTCTTTATATGGAGTTTATTCTTGTAATGTGCATTTTTACAATGAATGGTGCTGATGAGGCTTTAAGATTAGCGGGTGAAAGCCATGCAGAAGGTACAGGTAGTTTTGGTTTTACAGTTTCTCAATGGTTAGGTGCTAATGTCTTTGCAGGTATGGATATACAAACATTACACGTACTAGAAAGAGTAGGTTGGTGGGGACATATTATAATGGTTTTTGCCTTCTTAAATTATTTACCATATTCAAAACATTTACACATTTTATGGGCATTCCCAAACGTTTATTTTTCAGATTTAAACTTAATGGGTAAATTTAAAAATATGGAGTCTGTTACAAAAGAAGTTAAAATGATGTTAGACCCAGATGCAGACCCTTATGCTGCTACTGAACCTCTACCTGAAGGTCAGGAACCTGAAAAGTTTGGTGCTAAAGATGTTACAGATTTACATTGGATGAATATCATGAATGCCTATACTTGTACTGAATGTGGAAGATGTACAGATGTTTGTCCAGCTAACACTACAGGTAAAAAATTATCTCCACGTAAAATTATGATGGATGTTAGAGATAGGGTTGAAGAAATAGGAGAAGGTATTCGAAAAAATGGTAAAGATTTTTCTGATGGAAAATCCTTATTATATGATTATATTACTGAGGAGGAAATTTGGGCATGTACCACTTGTAATGCTTGTGTTCAAGAATGTCCTGTAATGATATCCCCACTTGAAATAATAGTGGACTTAAGGCGCTATTTGGTTATGGAAGAATCTAAAATTCCATCTGAATTGGTTACAATGAACACTAATATAGAAAACAATCAAGCGCCTTGGCAATTTAGTCCTTCAGACAGGTTAAAATGGAAAGACGAATAAGATGGGGCTAAAGGAAAAAATAATTAGAGGTAAAAAAACATCTCCTGTTTTACCAGAAAATGTAAAGAATTATTTAATTGATATTGATGGTACCATTTGTGAAGATATTCCTAATGAAGAACCAGAGAGAATGAAAACTGCAAAATTATTTGCTAACACCGTCGAAACAATTAATAAATGGTATGAACAAGGACATAAAATTTGCTTTTTTACTTCAAGATTGGAAGAACACAGAGAGGTAACGGAACAATGGTTAAACCATCACGGTTTTAAATACCATTCAATTTTGTTTGGCAAACCCAGAGGAGGTAATTATCATTGGATTGATAACCATATTGTAAGGGCAACCCGCTATGAGGGGGTCTTTGGAGATTTAATAAAAGAAACAAGAACTGTTCAAGTATTTAAAAAAAAGTAAAAACATTATAAACAAATAAATAATGAGTGAATTAAAAGTACCTACAATGGCAGAAATGATGGCAGCAGGAGAGCAACCAGATGTATTATTTTGGGTTGGATGTGCTGGTAGTTTTGATGATAGAGCAAAAAAAATTACAAAAGCAATTGTTAAAATTTTAAACCATTGTAATGTTAAATTTGCAGTATTAGGAACAGAAGAATCTTGTACAGGTGACCCCGCAAGACGTTCTGGTAATGAATTTTTATTTCAAATGCAAGCTATGATGAATATTCAAGTGCTTGATGGCTATCAAATTAAAAAAATTGTTACAGCTTGCCCTCACTGTTATAACACCCTCAAAAATGAATACCCAGACTTAGGTGGTAATTATGAAGTGATTCATCATTCTAAATTATTACAAGAATTAATAAACGAAGGTAAACTAAAAGTTGAGGGAGGCGTATTTAAAGGTAAAAAAATTACCTTTCACGACCCTTGCTACTTAGGTAGAGCTAATGGTGAATATGAAGCCCCACGTTCTGTTATTCAAAAACTAGATGCAGAGTTAGTTGAAATGAAAAGATGTAAATCAAAAGGATTGTGTTGTGGTGCTGGTGGTGCTCAAATGTTTAAAGAAGCCGAAAAAGGTAACAAAGAAATAAACGTAGAACGTACTGAGGATGCTTTAGAAGTAAAACCTAATATCATAGCCACCGGTTGCCCTTTTTGCAATACAATGATGACTGACGGCGTTAAAAACTTTAATAAAGAAGATGAAATTGAAGTACTTGATATTGCTGAAATGATTGCAACAGCTGAAGATTTATAGCAATTATTCAGTAGTATTAAGTTAATTTGTACTAATGCTTAAGGGCTAAATTTAATCATAAATTGAGGTGATATTTGTCTTTGCAGTAGAAGATACTTGCGGATTTAAGGTATTAAATATTTTTTAAAAATTAAGAAAGTG
>DQTE01000017.1 GCA_015662905.1 Crocinitomix sp.
CTGACAATACCATTGAGATAGTAGCTAAATTTAATCAGTACAACAAAACCCAAATAGATGAGATATTAAACACTAAAAAATACATTTCTGGGTTTGATACTACTTAATTAGAAGTTTTTTTATTTATATTTTGAGTTTTTATTACTCTACAATCTCTGTGATATTGTCGTAAACAACTTCAGCAATATAGAGTTTTGTATCGCTACGTTTTTTATACTCATCAACAGCTTCTTCTAGCCACTTTTGGAACAATTCCGGGCTTCCGTGTGATTCATAAGTAGCATCAGAATTCATAATTTCAAAGTTTCTATCCAAAGCAATATATTGTGGTTGAGCATTTTTTTTATAAAGCGCAGATTGCATATCAGACCACTTATCACCCCATGTTACTAGTTGTTTTCCGGTATAGGGTGATACTTCTATTTGTGGCATTTCTACACGTTCATCAACAGCCAATGATGCTATTACAAAGTTATTACTCATTAATTCGTGTACTTTGCTATCAGACCAAACGTTGGTTTCCATTTTTCTACAGTTTACACAATTGTGTCCCGTAAAATCTAACATTAATGGTTTGCCAATTTTATCTGCATAAGCTTTAGCTTTGTCGTAATTTTTAAACACCATTAAACCGTGTTCAAATTTTGCCCCCTCAGGCAATTCTTCACCCTTAACACCTGACGATTCCGGAGCGTGTCCGTGTATTCCGTAAGGAATTTCACTATAAGACGTTGGGGGAGGGAAAGCAGATATTAATTTTAAAGGTGCACCAAATAAACCGGGTATCATATAAATGGTAAAAGCTAAAGTAAAAGTAGCAAGCATTATTCTAAATGTTCCTATACCCCCAGTAATTGGTGAGTCGTGTTTGGTTTGAAACACACCAAATAGGTATAGTGCCATTGCCCCAAAAATTCCAATCCAAATGGCAATAAACACTTCTCTTTCTAACAAATGCGCTTGTATTGATAAGTCTGCATTAGATAAAAATTTAAAAGCTAGAGCCATTTCTAAGAAACCTAAAACTACTTTTACACTGTTAAGCCATCCACCAGATTGAGGTAAAGAATTTAACCAAGAAGGGAAAATAGCAAATAAGGCAAAAGGTAAGCCAAGAGCTAAACCAAAACCAGCCATTCCCCAAGTTAAATTCCAAGCACCACCTCCTGAGGCAGATGCTAATAAACTCCCTAAAATTGGCCCTGTACATGAGAAAGAAACTAGTACTAAAGTAAGCGCCATAAAAAACACGCCAATGAGTCCACCTAAATCTGCTTTTGAGTCTGCTTTATTTGTCCATTTGGCAGGTAAAACTATTTCAAAAGCTCCTAAAAAAGACAGCGCGAATACAAAAAGCATTACAAAAAAGAATATGTTTAGTGGACCATTTGTAGATATATTACTCAGTAAACTAGAGTCTAAGGAATCCATTAAATGAAATGGAACACTTAATAAGATGTAAATTGCCAAAATAAAAAAGCCATACATTACACCTTTAAAAATACCTTTTTTTCTGTTTTCAGAACCTTTGGTAAAAAAACTAACTGTCATAGGAATCATAGGAAAAACACAAGGGGTTAGTAAAGCAAAAAGACCACTACCAAAAGCTAACCAAAATATCCCCCAATAAGAATTGTTTTGAGTTTCATCTGTTATTTTTTGAACAACAGCTTTTTTTAATTGAATATCAAAATTTAATGGTTTTGAATTAAAATGTTTTGTGTCAGCATCAAAACCAGTAAACGTTAAACTACCTTTTATAACTTTGTTGGAATCACTAGCATTTGTTGAAATTAACTGAGAAAAATAGCCGTTCTTAAATAATTTTAGAGGTTTACCATTAATAATTGTATCTATAAATGTTGGCTTAATAAGTTCGCCTTTTGGGTTGATGTTATTAAATATGATATTTACGTTGTCTTCTAATAACCAATTGTTTTTGATAATAGGTGTAATTCTTAATTCATACTCTGTCGGGCTGTGTTTCACAGCATAAGCATTAAATCCAATTTCAGATTTTGTAGTTTCAAGTATTTTAGTTTCCTCTGTCGTGTCAATGGTTTCTTCTGTTTGCTCATCACCATTACAATCCTCAATATTTACACCTTTTACGTTTATACTGGCAGGTATATCAAATTCAGGAGGAAAACAAGACTCCTTACATGCCATAAACGTATATTTAAGATTGATGGTAAAGTCTTTTTTTGAGTTTATTTTTATTTTTTGCTTAAAGGTAGCCTTTTTACCTGGAAATATTTTTTCAGGAAACTGTCCTTCATGTAATTCAGTACCATATTCTTTGGTTTTTCCTATTAATTTATAATCATTTGAAGGTTCCCAAATAAAACTAGTAGGCATACTTACCGCACCTTCGGGTTGGTTTTGGGCATATATGTGCCACCCATCTTTTTGATTTACAGTAATAACAATCGTAGCATCATCACACTCCCCATAAACGATTTTAAAATTCCAATTAATAACTTCATTAACTGAAGCAGGCATATCTTGCCCATAAGTAAAAACACTAAAAACAGTTACAATTAAAAATACTATCTTTTTCATTTAATATAAGTCTTTTTTTTGAAGTACAAATGTAACATATTCTTTTTATAATTATTAATGTTTTGTTTTTGTATTATTGGATTTTTAAACCATAAAAAAAGCATTAACCTTAAAAGATTAATGCAAAATTTTATATGGAAGTTGTTTAAAGTGTTTTTACATTTCTTATCCTTGAAATAGGCAACCATATACCACCTTTTAAGCAAATGTATTTTTGTCCTGTAGCCCAAATTGTAGTTTCAACAGCTTTAAGTCCTTCATCATCTTCAAACTCTATACGCATTTTTCCTTTGTAAGAATTGCCTAATCTTGTGGCCTCAACAAGTTTACGCTTTAATTCTGGATTTATGTCTTCCTCTGATTGTTTTTTAAACTTTAAGTTAGGAATTATTTCCTTTTCTATGAGTTCTGGTTGTAATTTTACATGCATAGTTAATTAGGTTTTAGCGGTTAATAAATAATGAATAAATTGTTGTGAGTTTACTAATTTACAAAAAAAAAATGAATCAACCAAATTTTGGAAGGATAAAACTAAATAAAATAACTGTTTTTTTAATACGACTATCATTGATGTTAAGTGTTTTCAGTAAACTCAAGATAAATAGATGCTTAATATATTCTATAAAACCTTTTTATAAAATAGATGCTTACACTATCATTTTTATATCTTTGTACAAAACAATTTTATGATAGCTATTATTCATCCTGACAATCCTGACCAAAGAAAAATTAAACAAGTTGTTGAAATTTTAAATAGAGGTGGGGTTATTATATATCCAACAGACACGGTATATGCATTAGGTTGTAGTTTGCATAAAAAAAGAGCCATTGAAAAATTAGCTCAACTTAAAGGTGTAAAATTAAAAAAGTCTAATTTCTCCATTATTTTTAATGACCTTAGTCATTTGGCAGAATATACCAAACCTATTGACCGAGCTACGTACAAAATACTTAATAAAAATTTGCCTGGTCCTTTTACTTTTGTGTTAACCGCATCAAGTCAAATTCCTAAATTGTTTGAAACCAATAAGAAAACAATTGGAATTAGAATACCAGATAATAAAATTGTTAAAGCTATTGTTCAAGAATTAGGACATCCATTAGTGACCACATCATTACATAATGAAGATGATATTTTAGAGTACTGTACAGACCCTTATTTGATTCAAGAAAAATGGGAAAAACAAGTAGATATAATTATTGATGGTGGTTTTGGTAAAAATGAAGCTTCTACTGTTGTAAATTTAGCTAATGGAGATATTGAAATTATTAGGCAGGGAATAGGCGAATTAATAGACTAAAAAAATGAAAGAAAAACTAAGCCTGCTAGCTACTTTAGTTAAATTAGCAAAGATTGACAATGATTTTAGAGAGGAGGAAAGAAAGTTTATCTACACAATAGCTATGCGATTAGGAATAAGTCCAAAAGATTTTGTTAGGGTTTTTCATGAAAATATTGATTTTAAACCTCCTAAATTAGAAACAGAACGTATTTTACATTTTCATAGACTAGTTTTGCTAATGAATATTGACCGCAACGCTAGTTCGGCAGAAATTGAGTTGGTTAAACAATTGGGGGGCAAAATGGGACTTAATCCTATAGCAATTAATACGGTGTTAGAAAAAATGTACCTTTACAAAAATAATGTGATTCCTGCTGAAAAGTTAATTAGTATCTTTAAAACCTATCACAATTAAAATTGTAAAAACACATATTGTTAAATTTGTTGAACCCAAAACAAGAATAATCGATTATTGCCTCAAAATTAATTTTTTACCCAGTAAATCAGGCATTAAAAAGGCTTTAAAGGCAGGCGAAATTTTACTCAACAATTGTATGGTGGAAGGAGGAAGATATTTAAGTATAAATGATACTATTACATTAGTAGATTTAGAAAGAACACCACCTAAACCTTATCCTTTAATTTTACCTATTTTATTTGAAGATGATTTTATCGCCATCATTCATAAACCAGCAGGCATATCAGTAAGCGGAAATTATTATAAAACCATACAAAATGCACTGGTGTATAACATTGCTCCTTCTATACAAAATGATGCCTTACCTTGGGCACTTCCTGTACATAGATTAGACCACCAAACGCAAGGTTTGCTTATTGTGGCAAAAACCAAAACAGCAAGAATTGAGTTAGGAAAAGCGTTTGAGAATAAAACCATAGTAAAAACTTACCAAGCAATTGTTATAGGAGATACTCTAGAAGAAGGGAGTATTAATTTTGATGTTGATAACAAACCATCCTTAACTACTTATAAACGATTAAAAAGCGTGCCTTCATTAAAAAGTGGAACTCTAACATTACTAGAGCTATATCCCAAAACAGGAAGAACACACCAAATTAGAATACATTGTTCAAAAAGTGGTTTTCCTATTTTAGGTGATAAACTTTATGGCAAACCACATTTAATTCTAAAAGGTAAAGGGTTATTTTTAGTGGCAACAGCTTTAAAATTTCATCATCCAATCACAAAAGCATATCTATCATTTAACATACCGACACCCTATAAGTTTATAAAACGACTAAATAACGAAATAAAAAGATTTGAAGTATATCAATAACAGTTATTATCTCCTCATATAAATGTATTGAAGCTCAAAAATATTTTTCTAAAATTAAAAGCCTGTGTGTTAATAAAAATTTTAACTTTACTTTTTTAAACTTATTTTTATGGTTAGAACAATTTTTATTGTATCCTCTATTATCATTTCAACTACAATAGTTTGTTTGGGACTCTATGTAAGCAAGTATTATTTTTATTGGTTTATATTGTTTGGGCCTCTAATTTTAATTGGCATTAGAGATATGTTTCAAAAAAAACACGCTATCAAACGTAATTTTCCTGTAATTGGTAATTTACGTTACTTTTTTGAGTCTATTGCACCAGAGATTCAGCAATATTTTGTAGAGAGAAGAACAGATGGTTCTCCTATTGATAAAAATATGCGTGCTATTATTTATAAAAGAGCAAAAAATTTGGGTTCTACTCACCCTTTTGGAACAGAAGAGAATATTTATCAAGAAGGCTATGATTTTATTGTTCAATCTTTGTATCCCGCCAAAGTTTTACATGAAGAACCTAGGGTTTTAATTGGAGGAGAAGAATGTACTCAGCCTTATTCTGCTTCGCTTTATAACATATCAGCTATGAGTTTTGGCTCATTAAGTAAAAATGCTGTTATGGCACTTAATCAAGGAGCAAAAATGGGAGGTTTTTTTCATAATACAGGAGAAGGAGGTTTATCGCCATATCACCTAAAGGGAGGAGACATTGTTTGGCAAATTGGAACAGGATATTTTGGTTGCAGAACTACTGATGGTAATTTTAATGAGGAAATGTACAAATCTAATGCACACCGTGCAGAGGTTAAAATGATTGAATTAAAATTGTCGCAAGGAGCAAAACCTGGACACGGAGGCGTTTTGCCTGCTAAAAAAGTAACCGAAGAAATCGCAAAAATAAGAGGTGTTCAGCCTCACACAACTGTACTATCACCTCCCGGACATTCTGAATTTGATGACGCCGAAGGCCTATTAAAATTTATTAAGCGTTTAAGACAATTATCAGGTGGAAAACCTACAGGATTTAAACTTTGTATTGGTAATCCAGTGGAGTTTGAGGACATTTGCAAAGCAATGGTAAAAACAAATATTTACCCCGATTTTATTAGTATAGACGGTGCCGAAGGAGGTACAGGAGCAGCACCGTTAGAGTTTACAAACCATGTTGGTTTACCACTTTACGTTGGTTTAACTATGGCGCATGAATTATTAAAAAAATATAACATAAGAGACAAAATAAAGATTAATGCTGCAGGTAAAATATTTACAGGGTTTGGAATGATTAAAGCTATGGCTTTTGGTGCAGATTTTTGTAGCACTGCTAGAGCTATGATGCTATCCATTGGTTGTATTCACGCTCAAATATGTAACACTAACACCTGTCCTGCTGGTGTTGCCACTCAAAACCCTAAATTAATGAAGGGATTAGTTGTAGAAGATAAAGCTAAAAGGACCTATAATTTTCATAAAAACACTGTTCATTCTTTCTTAGAATTAATGGCGGCAACTGGCGCTAGTCATCCTTCTGAAATTAAACGCTCCTCTGTAATGAGGATGGCTGAGGATGGAGATGTGCTGACGTATGATGAAATTGTTAATGCGTGGAACTGTAAAAAGAAATTCATTGATGGAAAAATAATTGGTGACGATTTAGGTAATGGAGGAAAACTAAATTTTAATTAATCAAATGAAACTTGTTTTTGCTACTCAAAATCAAAATAAGGTTAATGAGTTAAAATGTTTAATGCCCGAGCAAATTGAATTAAAGTCGTTAAAAGAGATTAATTGTAATGAAGACATTCCTGAAACAGCACCTGATTTAAAAGGAAATGCCCTTCAAAAAGCAAAATACGTCAATCAAAAATATAAAGTGAGTTGTTTTGCTGATGATACAGGGTTAGAAATTGAGGCTTTAAATAATGAACCTGGGGTATTTTCTGCGCGCTATGCAGGGCCAAATAAAAGCTCAAATGACAATATGAATTTGGTTTTGCAAAAATTATCAAACTCAACGAATAGAAAAGCACGTTTTAAAACAGTAATCAGTTTAATAATTAAAGATAAAACCTATTTTTTTGAAGGTATTTGTAAAGGCAAAATTACAACAAAAAAAAGTGGAACAGACGGTTTTGGTTATGACCCCATTTTTATACCCGAAGGGTTTGACAAAACATTTGCCGAAATGTCAATGGAAGAAAAAAACAAAATCTCACACAGAGGGAAAGCCGTTAAACAATTGATTGATTTTTTAAAAGTAAATTTCACTGAATGAAATCAAAATATATTCATATTTTAAATCAATATTTACCCGCAAATAGTGCCGAATATATCGCTGATTTAATTATAAAACATAAAGTAAACTTTAAAATATCTAAACCACGCAAAACAAAGTTAGGAGACTATAGATATCCAAAAAATGGACACACCCACCGTATTTCAGTTAATGGTGATTTGAACCCTTACTCTTTTTTAATAACCAGTATTCATGAATTTGCACACCTTACCACATATAATAAATATCAGCATGCAGTTACTCCCCATGGTAACGAATGGAAAAAAGAGTTTGTTAAAATATTTACCCCGTTATTTGATTTTGTAGAATTGCCTGATGATATTAGCAGAGCTTTACATAATTATTTCAAAAACCCTAAAGCTTCTTCCTGTACAGATGATAGGTTGATGCGTGTTTTAAAGCGGTACGACCTTAATAACGATAAAATTCTTGTGGAGAATTTAAAAATAGGAGAAAAATTCAAACTAAATAGTAAAACTTTCGTTAAAGGTAAAAGGTTAAGAAAGTATTATCTTTGTAAAGACCTTTTAACAGGAAGACATTACAGGGTAAATGGCTTAGCTCAAATAAAAAAAATACAGTAAAATGAACAATAATTTTGCAGTCATTATGGCTGGTGGAATTGGCAGTAGATTCTGGCCAATGAGTAAAGAAGAAATGCCAAAACAATTTTTAGATGTTTTAGGTATAGGGAGAACTTTAATTCAAATGACTTATGATAGACTTTTGAAAGTTGTGCCTGAAAATCAAATTTTTATTGTAACTAATGAAAACTATAAAGATATAGTTGTAAAACAATTAGAGATTGATGAAAATCAAGTGCTTACTGAGCCGGTAAGGAAAAATACCGCACCCTGTATTGCGTATGCTGCTCATAAAATTTATGCAATTAACTCAAACGCCACATTAATTGTTGCTCCTGCCGACCATCTAATAATGAAAGAAAATAGATTTGTTAAAATTATCAACATTGCCATAAACAAAGCCCAAGAAAATGCAAATATTGTTACACTAGGAATTAAACCTTCAAGACCCGACACAGGATATGGTTATATTCAGTTTGATGCAAGCAATGATATTATTATGGGGGATGTAAAAAAGGTAAAACAGTTTACAGAAAAACCCAACAGAGAACTTGCCGAAATTTTTGTTAAAAGTGGTAACTATTATTGGAATTCTGGAATTTTTGTTTGGAAAACCTCCACAATTATTGATGCCCTTAATAAATTTAAACCAGAATTAAATAGTCTGTTTTGTAGTAAAGGTAATGATTATAACACCCCTAACGAGCAAGCGTTTATTAATAATGCTTTTACTCAATGCGAAAGTATTTCAATTGACTATGCGGTACTTGAAAATTCAAAACACGTACATGTAGTTTTAGCAAATTTTGGTTGGTCAGATTTAGGAACATGGGGCAGTCTATACACACACCTTGATAAAGATTTTGACGGAAACGCAATTATTGGTGATGATGTACATATGTTTGACAGTGAAAATTGTATTGTTAATTTACCAAAAAATAAATTGGCTGTTATACAAGGGTTACATGACCACATTGTAGTTGAAGCTGATGATGTTTTAATGATTGTTAAAAAAGAAGACGAACAAAAAATAAAGGGTTATTTAAAAGAGGTAAAAGAAAA
>DQTE01000255.1 GCA_015662905.1 Crocinitomix sp.
ACTTTAGAGTTTACACATGTTTCTTATGCTACTGTTGAAAAAGTGGTTGGAGCTTCAAGTAAAATTGATGTAACTGTTAAGGAAAGTGGCGAGAGTTTGACTGAAGTAGTTATTACTGCTTATGGTAACGAAAGAGCAAAACCTAAAAGTGCTGTAGCAGCTACAACTATTAGTTCAGAAAAAGTAGAAGCTAAACCAAACGCATCTGTAATTCAAACACTTCAAGGACAAGTTGCTGGTTTGGATATAGTTACAGGCTCTGGGCAGCCAGGAGCTACTAGTGAAATAAATTTAAGAGGTGTTGGTTCCATTTCTGGTAGTACACAACCTCTATTCATTATTGATGGTGTTGTTGTAGATGCTGATATTGTGCGAAGTTTAAATTCAAATGAAATTTCAAGTACTTCTGTATTAAAAGATGCTGGTGCAACTTCTATATATGGATCTAGAGGTGCTAATGGAGCTATTGTTATTACCACAACTAGGGGTAAATACAATTCTCCAATGTCTATTAATATTACAAGTAATACTGGTTTTTCATCATTACAAGGTAATAATTATAATTTAATGAATGCTGAAGAAGAGTTGCTTTTAGAAAAATCGTATGGCTCTGGAGTTGGTTCTACCTTAACAGATGCTGAGATTGTTGCTTATGCTAAATATAAAAACACAAATTGGGAAGACGTTTTCTTTAGAACAGGTACTACACAAGATCATAGTGTATCTTTAAGAAGTGGTGGAGCTAATGCAAGTTCTTTTACTTCTCTTGGATATTTCCAGCAAGATGGTGTGTTAGTTGATAGTGATTTACAAAGATTTAATGTTAGAAACAATTTAGATATGAAATCTAACAATGATAAATTTATTTTTTCTTCTAGCGTATCTATTTCTTTCACTAAAGCAAATAGGCCAACAAATATTGGTTCAGGTGCAGTGAATAGAAACTATGCATTAGGTTCTTTAAACTCATTGCCTCATTTGTCTGTTAACGATTATGTTCCTGGTGCTGGAACCGACCTAAGGTCTAATAATTCAAGTTATGGCTTATTAGCTTTAACACCAATTATGTTATTAGACAGATTAGATACTTTTAAAAGTTTTAATAATGAATTAAGGTTACTTGGTAGTATAATGGGAGAATATCAAATTAATGATAACTTTTCTTTTATGACTAGATTAAGTTCTGATGTTAAAGAGTCTCAAGATATCACTTCAGAATCATCAAATTCATTTAATGCACAATATTTTAAACAAGATGGTGAAGATTATCCTGGTAGAGCAACACAAAGTTCTTCAAGACAATTTACATTTAATATGGTTAACCGTTTAACATATAATAAATTATTTAATAAAAAACATGATTTAACTATAGCTCTTTATTCAGAGTATTTTAAAGCTCATAGAAACTTACTTGGTTTTACGGCGCAAGGATTAGATCCAAGGCAACACTACCCTGGTGGTTCTGCTGGCTTTGTAGATGATAATGGTAATAATGATTTTTACACAGATAGTGCGTTTTCTGGTATAAATGAAGGAGGTACTTTATCATTTTTTGGTACTGCTAATTATGACTTTACTGAAAAATATGGATTTGGCGCAACTATTAGACGAGATGCGTCTTATAGATTTAGAAATACAAATCGATGGGCTACCTTCTATTCTGTATCTGGTAGATGGAACTTAGATAAAGAAAGCTTCATGAATGATACTGCTTTTGACATGCTTAAATTAAGAGCGTCTTATGGAACAACAGGTAATCAACGTATTTCTGGTAGTTCATATTTCACTGCAGCAAATAATTCAGAATCTTTAGCCTCTTTAGTTACAGGTTATGGTAATGCATCTGCAACTGGTTTTGCTCAATTAGCAAACCCTGATTTAAAATGGGAAACTGTAACACAAGCAAACGTAGGAATAGATTTTGGTTTATACAACAGTAGATATAAAGGAACAATTGATGTTTATAAAAAAACAACCTCAGACTTATTTCAATTTATTAGACTACCTACTACATCTGGTGTCACTGGTTACTTTGCAAATGATGGTGAATTAGAAAACACTGGTATTGAATTAAGTCTTTTTGCAGATGTTATAAGAAAAAAGGATTTTACTTTTGCTTTAAGTTTTGTGGGAAGTTACAATAAACAAGCTAGATTTAATTCTAAAAGTACTACTGTTGAAGAAGGAGGTAAAATTGGGCAGTATTATGTATACAGATATAAAGGTGTTAACCCTGCAAATGGAAATTTATTATTCTTAGACAAGGATAATAACCTTACTGAAAACCCTAATCCTGATACAGATAGAGTATTTACTAATAAGAATAGATATGCTGATTATCAAGGAAGTTTTGGTTTTGAAACTGAGTTTAAAAACTTTTATTTAGATGCAAGAATGACATATGCTGTTGGTGTTGATCGATTTGATTTTGACTACCAAGGTTTAATGGACCCTACTAACATTGGAACATTTAGACATTCAACTGACATTTTAGATGCCTGGACACCAAATAATAGAGAAACAAATGTTCCTTCGTTAACTGCTTCAAATTATGACAAATATAATGGAAGTGATATGTTTTTACAAAGTGCGGATTATTTAAGATTGAGAATGATCTCTATTGGATATTCTGTACCAGCTAAAAATATTGAAAAATTAAAACTAAAAAGTTTAAAAGCTTATATTAATGGAGAAAACCTTATGACTTTTTCTGGATGGAGAGGTAATGATGTTGAAGGTTTAGATAGTGCTGAAAACGGTTATCCAACACCAAAAATAATTACATTAGGCTTAAAAATAGGAATTTAATAAAAATATAAATATACAATTATGAAGAATATAAAAAATTTACTTGTTTTATTATTGATAACATTTATGTTTTCATGTGATAATGCAATAGATATCGAACAACCTGGTACTTTTTATTTAGAAGATCAATATGATGGTACAGTCGCAAGCCTTAGAGATGGTATGAATGGTCTTTATTCAAATTTAGATAACACTAATGAAATTAAATTTAATGCAGTTTTTACTGATGAAATTTCTATCGGTGTTGAGAACGGTGGACAAGCTCAAGCAGAATACGGTATCAATTTAACTTCTGCTACTAGTACTGCATATTCTATTTGGGCAAATTCTTATATTAATATTTCACAAATTAATAGATTTTTAGATGCTTCTG
This sequence comes from Crocinitomix sp., assembly GCA_015662905.1. Taxonomy (GTDB): domain Bacteria; phylum Bacteroidota; class Bacteroidia; order Flavobacteriales_D; family Crocinitomicaceae; genus Putridiphycobacter. The sequence continues at coordinate 3,182 of DQTE01000255.1, forward strand.
AGAAAACAACTCCTGAACCTAGTGAAGTTTCTGAATATAATAATTTAGTTGGTCAAGCTTATGCAATGCGCGCATACTTACACTTTGTTTTACAAACTTATTATACTGAAGATTTGACAGATGATAATAAACTTGGGGTTATTATTTTAAACAAGGTGGCAACTGTAGATGAAAAATTCAAAAGAAATACAAATTTAGAAGTGTTTGATTTTATTGAAGCAGATTTAACAAAAGCAGATTCTTTAATTCAAAATAATGGAGTGTTTTTATTTGGGACAGATGTAATTAAAGCAATTAGAGCAAGAATGGCTGCTTATCGTGGTGATTACACAACAGCTGAAACACTTGCTAATGAATTATTAACTGCTTATCCTTTAGCACCTTTAGCTTCTTTTGGTCAAGTTTGGACAGATCAAAGTGATGCTGGTATTATATTTAAGTTTAAAAGAGTAAAAGGTGATTCTTATGACAGACAAGCTACTGGAATGACTGCTGGAGGTAATGCTGGTACCATGTTTTCTTTTGGTGCTAGTGGAGGAAACCAATCAACATATTTAGAAATGAGTAGGTCGTTGTTTAATAAATATAGTACTGCTGATACTAGATATAATGCATATGTTGATTTTGGTTCATCTACAATTGATCCAAATTATATGACAAGTCCTAATGTAATTGAAAGTGATATTCTTGCTATTGGAAAATATTTTGTAGGATTAAGATCTGACCAACAAAAATATTTACTTAATGATTTAAAAATATTTAGATCTGCTGAAATGTTGTTATTAATTGCCGAGGCAAAAGCTTTTAATCATGATTATAATGGAGTAGCTACAACATTGAAGCAATTACGAGATGCTCGTTTTCCAAGTCCAACAACTGCTTTAACTCTAACTACCGAGCAAGAGGCTTATGAAGCAATATTAGCTGAAAGACGTTTGGAATTAGCTTATGAAGGTTTTAGATGGGTTGATTTGAAAAGGCTAGGAGTTAAAGGTAATGTTGAAATTGACAGAGATCCACGTGATTGTGAAATAAACGGTGTATGTACTTTAGATAAAAATAGCCATAAATTTACCATGCCTATTCCTTTGACTGAAATGGATATCAATGACTTATTAATCCAAAATGCAAATTATTAATTATTAAAATTTAAAAGATGAAAAAATATTTATTTATTACAACCATTATAATTTCATTGTTCCTTTTAGGATCATGTGATGATAATGAGTTATTAAAATACGAAGGAGATGAGCAAACTCTTATCGGTTTTACTTTAAAGGAAATTGATTTAAAAGTTGATACAGATTCTAGTACAGATATTCAAATTGAAGTTAATGTTTCTGATTTATCAAGTTCTGATAGGACAGCGGTAATTGCTATTAATACACAATTGTCATCTGCTCTTCCTGCAAATTATACATTACCAACAACAAATGTAATTATTCCTGCTAATTCTTATACAGGTACTTTTACACTAACAGGTTATGATGATGATAATATTGATTTTGTAGGGAAAAATGTGGTTTTTGATTTAGTGTCTATTGAAGGTGGTGAAGTTACTAAGGCTTTCAATAGAACTATTGTAACAATTGTTGAAGTTTGTCCTACTGCAAATCAATGTACATTAACAATCCATTTTGATGGATATTCAGAAGAAGAAAGTTGGGATATAAAAGATTCTACTAATATGATTGTAGCTAGTAATTCTTATCCTGCTGGTGTTTCTTCTACAGTAGAAGAAGTTTGTTTACCAGATGGTACATATACGTTTACAATATATGATTCTTATGGTGATGGATTATATGATGGTGTAACTACAGGTACTTATGAATTGAAGTTTGGCAATACAGTTTTCGCTTCTGGCTCAGGTAACTTTGGTAGTTCAGAATCTACTACTTTTACTAAATAATAACAATTAAAATTTCAAAAAAATGAAAAATATAATAAAATTTATTATTACACTTACTTTAATTATTAATATAAGTTGTAACTCTGATGAAAACAAAGAAAGTTATGGAGAAGGTTATAATTCTGGTTGGTTAGAGATGGCTGGTTTTGATCATGATGAAGATGAAAGTACCGATGTAGTTTTCGAAACTACAATTAACTATGATGAATCAATCGAAATACCTGTTATGTTAAATTCAGGTACTAATGAAAATGGAATTAATGTTACGTATAATATTTCTTTAGAAGATGGTTATCTAGATAACCCATCAATTTTAGGTGAAAAAACTTTTATGGTGGAGAAACACAAATATTTAGCAAACATAGACTTTTCTAATACAACTATATCTAGTGGTAACTATAAATTGAAATTTACTTTATTATCAACTGATGATGGAGAATTTCAAGTTGGTCTATCTGACGGCTCTCAACCAATTGAATTTTTACTTAATGTAACAAATAGTGTAAGTTATGATGCAGTCCCGGTTGTTACTTCGGGAGGTAGTGATTATAATGCTCCTGAATATGTTGCTAAAATTTCAGCTATTGGAGGAACAAACGGTTATAGTGTAGATGATTTCTGGGGACCTCATTATGCATATTGGAGATCTGGAAATATAAATTTTGATGGTATTCCAAATCCAGGAACTTTTACTTTAAATAGTGATAATACAATTGTAAATGTTCAAGGAACTTATATCACTAGTGGGTCAGGAACTTACGACCCTAATTTAGGTGTATTTGATATTACTTATATAAATTCTATATGGAGCGAACCAATTCACGTTGTTTTTACCAAACAATAGTAAATCTGTAATATTAAAAAAATGCTTGAATTAATTTTCAAGCATTTTTTTTTGTTAAAAAATGAAAATTAATAATAAAATATTCTATTTTTGACATTTAAACAAACATATACACTATTATGAAAAACATATCACTAATTATAATAATCATACTGTTAACAATAACATCGTTCTCTCAAACAAAAGAAGAAATAAAAATGATAACAAAAGATTATGATGTAGAATATTTAAATTTATTATCAACTAAGTTTTCTAAAGAAAATAAAGAAAATAAAGAGTATGCAATTAAAATGGCTAAAATTAATAATTGGCCAATAATAATCAAAACAAAAACGTCTTTATCAGAATTGATGGAAGTTGTAGATGGAAAACCAATTTATATTGAAACTAAAAATATAGATGCTGCCGAGGCTACAAGAGCAAATACATTACATAATAATGGCTTATTAG
>DQTE01000192.1 GCA_015662905.1 Crocinitomix sp.
CTCTTGAACTGTACACTAAACCAATAGTGAAAATTAACAATAACAGTGTTTTATGAAGATTCATACAACAAATATCGGTATTTTTTTAAACCTATAAAATTTTTTAACATTATTTAGTATCAATTATCAATCATAAACCATCAACTAACCCACTTTCAACTAATAAATAACTTTTTATTATCTTTGCACGAATTTTATTCTTAATTAAGTTCAAGCATGGCTATAAACAATTTATCACAAATAAAAGAGGGGTTAACTTATGATGATGTATTATTAGTACCTAGATATTCAGAAGTATTACCTAAAGATGTATCTTTAAAAACAAAGTTTACTAGAAATATAGAATTAAATACACCAATTATTTCTGCTGCAATGGATACTGTAACAGAATCTGAATTAGCAATTGCAATTGCGCAACAAGGAGGAATAGGAGTAGTTCATAAAAATATGTCTATAGCTCAACAAGCACTAGAGGTAAGAAAAGTAAAACGTTCAGAAAGTGGAATGATTTTAGACCCAATAACAGTAAAATCTGATGCTTTAGTTGGAGAAGTTTTAAGATTAATGTCCGAAAATAAAATTGGTGGAATACCTGTAATTGATGATGCCTCTTACTTAAAAGGGATTGTAACTAATAGAGATTTAAGATTTATAAAACAGCTTGAATTACCAATTAAAGAAATCATGACCTCTGAAAATATCATCACAACTGATGAAGGAACCGATTTAATGGAAGCAGAGCAAATATTACAACAGTACAAAATTGAAAAATTACCAGTTGTTGATAATCAAAATAAGCTGATTGGATTAATTACTTATAGAGACATAATTAAAATTAAAAAACATCCAAATTCATGCAAAGATAAATTTGGTAGATTACGTGTAGCTGCAGCTGTTGGTGTAACGCAAGATACTGTTGAACGTGTATCGGCGTTAGTTGAAGCAGGAGTTGATGCTATTGTTATAGATACTGCACATGGGCATACTAAAGGCGTAGTGGATAAGCTAAAGGAAGTGAAAATCAAGTACCCTAAATTAGATGTAGTGGTTGGTAATATTGCTACGGCTGAAGCTGCTAAATATTTAGTTGATGCAGGTGCAGATGCTGTAAAGGTAGGAATTGGTCCAGGTTCAATTTGTACAACAAGAATTATAGCAGGTGTAGGAGTGCCTCAACTAAGTGCAGTAAATGAGGTTGCAAATGCCATTGCTGGTAGTGGTGTGCCTTTAATAGCAGACGGTGGTATTAGATATACTGGAGATTTTGTAAAAGCAATTGCCGCTGGTGCAGATTCTATAATGGTAGGTTCAATGTTTGCTGGTACTAAAGAATCACCCGGTGAAACTATTATTTATCAAGGAAGAAAATTTAAAACTTATAGAGGAATGGGGTCTCTTGAGGCTATGGAAAAAGGTTCTAAAGATCGTTATTTTCAAGACTCAGAAAGCGACAATAAAAAACTTGTACCAGAAGGTATATCTGGACGTGTACCTTACAAAGGTAACTTAGAGGAAGTTATTCATCAAATTTTAGGCGGTATAAGAGCAGGTATGGGGTATTGTGGTTCAAAGGATATTGACGCTCAAAAAAACGCACCCTTTGTTAAAATTTCTCCAGCTGGAATGAAAGAAAGTCACCCCCATGACGTTACTATAACGCGTGAGGCACCTAATTATAGTTTAAAATAATAATAACCTTATAAAATAAATACTGAATATGAAATCAATAAAACTACTTTTACTTACTATAGGATTAACGATAGGAGCTTATGCTCAAAATGATGATCCTGTTGTACTAACCATTGATGGTGATGAATATAAACTTTCTGAGTTTGTTTATATCTACACAAAAAATAACAAAAACCCTTCTTTTAAAAAGAAAGACTTGAATGAATATATGAATCTTTTTATAGATTATAAACTGAAAGTAAAAGAAGCTAAAAGATTAGGCTATGATACCATACCTCAACTTAAAAATGAATTAGCGCAATACCGTAAACAATTAGCTCAACCTTATTTAATTGATAAATCAAAAAATGAAGCCTTGGTAAAACAAGCCTACGATAGAACAAAAAATGAAGTAAGAGCAAGCCATTTATTGGTTAAAATTTCTCAAAACGCATCTCCTGATGACACATTAAAAGCATACAATAAAATTATGGACTACAGAAAGCAAATTATGGAAGAAGGGGCAGACTTTACTAAAATGGCAAAAGAATTTTCTGAAGATCCATCTGCTAAAACTAATGGTGGAGATTTAGGTTATTTCACAGCCTTACAAATGGTTTATCCTTTTGAAGAAACAGCCTTTAACACACCTGTTGGAGAGGTTTCTATGCCTATTAGAACTAGATTTGGCTATCACTTAATTTATGTGCACGATAAACGTCCGTCTAGGGGGAAAATTGAAGTAAAGCATATTATGATAGTGGCCAATGACAAAATGACGACTGAAGAAAATGAAAAAGCTAAAACTAAAATTGATGAAATCTATACTTTGTTAAAAGAAGGGCAAAATTTTGATGATTTAGCTAAAAAATATTCAGACGATAAACAATCAGCCGTAAAAGGTGGTTTGTTACCTATGTTTGGAGCAGGTACACGTCAAAGAATGGTGCCAGAATTTGAAAAAGCTGCTTTTGAACTAAAAAATGATGGTGATTTTTCTGAACCAATTAAAACGGCTTATGGTTGGCATATTATTCAAAGGGTTAGACTTGAGCCTGTACCTTCTTATGACAAAATGCACAAAGAACTTCAGTTAAAAGTAGAGAAAGATATAAGATCAGAAGTGTCTAAACAATCTCATATCAATACGCTTAAAAAAGATTATAACTTTTCTGAAGATGAAGCGTTGTTAAAATCTTTAAATTCTGTCGTAAATAAAAATATTTTTGCTGGTAGATGGACTAAACCAGAAACAATAGCTAATGGAAATAAAACACTTTTTAACTTTTCTAATGTAAACGTAACCCTAAACGATTTTGTAGATTATCTACATCTTACTCAAAAAAGAGTTAAGCCAATTAGTATAGATGAATACATCAATAAAAAATATAATGACTTTGTAAATTATAAGGTTTTAGAATATGAAGACACTCAATTAGAAACAAAATATCCTCAATTTAAAACGCAAATGCAAGAGTATGAGGATGGCATTTTGATTTTTGAAATTATGCAAAAACAAATTTGGCAAAAAGCTAGCAATGATAGTACAGGACTAAAAAATTATTACGATACGCATAAAGAAGACTTTATGTATCCAATAAGATATAAAGGTACACTTTATACCTGTAATGATAAAGAAACAGCAGCAAAAGTATATGCTATGCTAAAAGCAGGTGAAAAAGCTGAGGATATCATCAAAAAAATAAATGCCGATTCTCAATTAAATTTGAACTATAAAACATCAACATTTAACTCTAAAACAACAAGAGAGTTTACCATTGAAAAGAAAAAGTTATTCAGTAAAAAAACGAATAAAAAATATAAAACCTTTACAAATGGTGTAAATAAACCTTATGCTAACAATGGCAATTATTATATTATGGTGGTAGATGAAATTCTTAAGCCTGAACAACGTGAATTTAAGGACTCTAAAGGATTAGTGACAGCTGCCTATCAAGATGTAATTCAAGATAAATGGTTAAATGAACTGAGAGATAAAGCAAACATTACCATTAATAAAAAAACATTGAAATTAGCTAAAGCTTATTACAAAACACATCAGTAAATTAATAAATAGTGTTAAAAAAGGTCAAGCAACCAAATTATTTTGAACGTTTTGCTTGACCTTTTTCTATATTTGCCATTATGAACAAGTTTTTTGTTATCGTATCTGTTACTCTAATGATAGTGTCCTGCTCAACAAATGAGGAGGAAGAAATGATAGTAAAAGTATATGATGTAGAGTTGAAAAGAGGCGATATTTCTTTTTTATTCGATAATAAAAATCTATCCTCAGTTGATAGTATAAAAATAGCAAAAAAATATATTGACAACTGGGTTGAAGAACAAATATTACTTCATCAATCACAACAAAACAAAACCATAAACTTAAAAGAAATAGATGATAAAGCTAATCACTACAAAAATTTGTTAATTATCAATCAATTAGAAAATCAATATGTACAACAAAATTTAGACACAAATATAACAGAGAAAGAATATATTACATATTATAAAAATCATAAAGATGATTTTCAATTAAAGGATTACTTGGTTAAAATTTTATACATTAAAGTTCCATCTGACGCACCAAACATCATAAAATTAGAAAAATGGTACAAATTGCATCTAGATACTGATATTAAAGAAATTAAAAAATATGCTAATACTTATGCCACAAATTTTTATTATGACATAGAAAACTGGATATATTTTGATGACATTACAAAAGAAATACCACTAAAAGACTTTAATAAAGATAGATTTATTACAAGAAAATCAAAAACCATTGTTGAAGAAAATGATTACTTTTACTTTTTAAATGTTATAGATTATAAATTAAAAAATACAACTTCCCCTTTAGAATTTGAAAAAGAAAATATAAAACAACGCATACTAAATAAAAGAGTAAAGGCGTTAAAAGAAAAATATAGAAAAGAAAATATAGAAAAAGCATATAATGAAAAAGCCATTACAATATATTAAAGCCTTAATTTTAACACTAATAATTTTAACATCATCTTTTGTTGGAAAAACACAAGTTATAGATAAAATTGTAGCTCAGGTGGGTGATGAAATTATTTTGTTATCAGACATTCAATCTCAAAAAATACAAATGATATCGGAAGGGATAAATGTGAGTAACACCACAGACTGTCAGATATTAGAGGAAATGTTATATCAAAAACTATTGGTAAACCAAGCGCAAATAGATAGTATTGAGGTGTCAGATGATATGGTAAATGCTGAGATGGAACAACGTATCAAATATTTTGAAGAACAAATTGGAGGTAGAGACAAACTAGAAGAGTATTATGGGAAATCAGTAGCTCAAATCAAAGCTGAATTTTTTAACATTATTAAAAAAAGAATTTTAGCAGAAAGAATGGAAGAAAAAATTACTGAAAATTTAACAGTAACCAACAGTGATGTAGAAGCTTTTTATAAGTCTTTGCCAAAGGATAGCATACCCTACATAAACTCAAAAATTTCAATTGCACACATTGTTAAATATCCAAAGATTACTGAGGCAGACAATTTAAAAGCAAAAGAACGTTTAACTATGTACAGAGAACAAATAGTATCGGGAAATAAAAGATTTCAAACCATAGCTGTATCCTATTCAGATGACCCCGGTAGTAGTATTAAAGGTGGCGATTTAGGTTGGCAAAGTAAAGGTACAATGGTGCCTGAATTTGAAGCAGAACTATTTTTGCTAGAACCAGGCGAAATTTCACCTGTTTTTAAAACTCAATTTGGATACCACATTATTCAAATGATTGAGCGTAGAGGTAATAATTACCACGTAAGACATATTTTAATATCGCCTAAGGCAAGCTATAAAGCTTTTGATGAAGCAGTGGTGGAAATAGAAAAAATATATCAGCAAATATTAAAAGGTGAACTTACCTTTGAACAAGCAGCAATGAAATTTAGTGATGATGAAAATTCTAAAATTAGTGGTGGAAAAATTATAAACCCTTATACTGGTGATTATTTCTGGGATTTGCAAAATATTAATAGTATTGATCCTCAAATTTATAGACTTATTGACGGATTAAAAGTGGGTAAAATGTCTCAACCTGCACGCTATCAAAATATGTATGAACAAAAAGAAGGTGTTAGATTTGTAAAATTACTAGCCAAAACCAAACCTCATTTAGCAAACTTAACAGACGATTACCAACTAATTAAAAGTGCTTGTACTGAGCAAAAAAAACAAGAAATTGTTAATGCTTGGATTGAAAATCAAATCAAATCAACATACATTCGTTTAGATAAAAATTATTACTCGTGTAACTTTAATTTTAAATGGATTAAAGAAAATTAGACTTTAGAAGATTTTATTAACCATTTTGTTAGTCATATCTAACAGTCATAAAATTTTAAAATTTTATGGGCGAGTACTTTACTTAATTTGTAGTAGGATTCAATAGTCCAGCCACCAACGTGAGGAGAGAATATAACTTTGTTGGAAGTAATAAGCGATTTAAAATCTGGTGGAATATTTTTGGTGTCGGTAAAAATGTTTTCAAAAGAAGTCTTTTCAAATTCTAATACATCTAAACAAGCACCAAGCACTTTACTTTTGTTAATTGCATTTAACAACGCAGTGGTTTTTACTATTTTTCCTCTGGCTAAATTAATTAAATAAATATTTTTTTTAAAACTATTGAAAAACTGCTCGTCAGCAAAAAAAATGGTTTCTTCATTTTGTGGAATATGAAAACTAATAACATCAGCCTTTTCAAAAATATCAAGCATTGTTGTTTCTTTTACAAACTCATCACCGTAGTTTGTTTTGTATTTATCGTAAGCCAAAACTTTAACGTCAAAACCCCTTAGTTTTTTTGCAAAAGCTGACCCGTTGTTACCAAATCCTATAATTCCAACGGTTTTTCCATCTAATTCAACACCTCTGTTCCCTTCTCTATCCCAAATACCATTTCTAACTTCTTTATCTGCTTTAACCAAATGATTAAATAGGGATAGCAACATTCCTAAAGCGTGTTCTGCTACGGCGTTACGGTTGCCCTCAGGGGCATTAAATAATGCAATTTTATTAGACTTACAGAAAGTAACATCAATATTTTCCATTCCTGCGCCTGAACGGGCAATAAATTCTAGTTGAGTTGCTTTTTTTAAAAAATGAGCGTTAATCGGAAAACGACTTCTAATTACTAAACCTTGATATTGATGAATGTTTTTTTCTATTGTTGAAACTGGTATTTGAGTAAGATTGTCGCATATAAAATTATGTTTAGAGAGTTCTTGCTCCAAAATAGGGTGTACAACATCTATAAACGCTATTTTTTTTTTCATTACGCCGACATTAAATATGCGATAAAAAAGTAAATGGTTAAACCTAAAATATCGTTAGAAGTGGTTACAAAAGGGCCTGTGGCTAAGGCAGGATCAATTTTTATTTTGTCTAAGAGTAAAGGCACTAAGGTGCCAAAAATGGCAGCAATAATAACCACTACAAAAATTGCTGTTCCTATAATAATACCCATTAACATATCACCATCATTTAAAAGGTAGTTATATCCAAAAACAAGTGCACCACAAGTAATGCCAATGATAATTCCAACTAACATTTCTTTAAAAATTCGTTTAAAAATTCCGCCAGGATTAAAATCGTGATTAGCTAAACTTTGTACCACAATGGCTGATGATTGAACCCCCACATTACCTCCTGTGGCTGTAATTAAAGGAATAAAAAAAGCAAGTACAGGGTTTATTGCAATTTGGTCTTCATAATTAGTTAAAATTAAAGAGCTTAAAATACCACCTAAAATTCCAATAAGTATCCAAGGTAAACGTGATTTAGCATTTTTAAGAACAGAAGTTGTGGCTTCAACATTTTCGGTAATACCAGACGCTAATTGATAATCTTTTTCAGCCTCTTCTTGAATAACATCTACTATGTCATCAATGGTAATTCTACCCACAAGTTTTTGTTGTCTATCAACAACGGGAATAGAAACCAAATCGTATTTTTTCATTATTTCAGCAACTTCATCCTTGCTGTCGTATGTTTTTACATATTTAATGTTTTCAGAACGATATAAATCTTTAATAAGTGCATCTGGTCTGGCAAATAATAAACGCTTTAAAGACAATATGCCTAGTAAAACATCCTCATCATCAACCACGTAAATTGAATAAACTTTTTCAACATCTTCTGCTTGTCGTCTTAATTCAATAACACACCTCTTTACAGTCCATGATTCCCTAGCTTTAATAAACTCTGTCTGCATTAAACCACCAGCAGAGTCTTCATCATATTTCAATAAATCTATTACCTCTGATGCGTGCTCTTTATCTTGCATCTGAGCAATGGTCTCATCTTTTTCGTCTTCTGACAGATTACCTAAAATGTCAGCAGCATCATCAGTGTCTAATTGGTCAATGTGCTCTGCTATTTCTTTAGCAGATAGTGTTTCTAAAAGTTTGTCTTTATAATCGTCATCTAATTCTACAAGTGTGTCGGCTGCTTTTTCTTCTTCTAAATTGTCAAATAAATATTTAGCTTCATTAAGGTCTAAATGCTCAACAATATCAGCAATGTCGGCAGGGTGTAGGCTTCCTATTTCATCAATGATGAACTTAGCATTCCGCATCTCTATTTGATGCTTGATTTGCTCAAGAAGTTCTTTGGTTAATTCAAATTTCACTCCACCTGTTTTTGCAAAGATATATATTTTACGTTGAATTTAACTAATAGTTAGATTTTATCGGAAAAGATGTGTGAAATGGTTTAAAAAAAAGAGACTACCTAAAAGATAGCCTCTAAAAAAATGAAAAATAATTAAAGCTGATTAAAGTAAAGTTGTAGGGCAAACATAGTCTGATAATTTCATTTTTGTATGTTCTTTTATACCGTTAAACCCTTCAGCTATATCAATTAAATTAGAATAACCATACTTTTTAGCAATGGATTCAAATATAACAGAGCGATATCCACCAGCACAGTGTACATAATATGTTTTATCTTTATCAACTAAGTTGTCTAAATTTGAAAATATTGTATCTAGGGGTTGGTTAATTGCATCTATGATGTGCTCAGATAAATATTCAGACTTACGTCTGACGTCTAAAACATTTATGTTTGATTCTGTATATAATTGTTCTAATTCTTGTGGCGTTACTTGTTTTATACTTGCCATTTTATTTCCAGCTTCTTTCCAAGTATCTATAGCGTTAGGTAAGAAACCTTGTGCATAATCGTAGCCAATTCTAGCTAAACGTCTAACTGTTTCTTCCTCTCTTCCATAATCGGCAACAATCACAAATTTTTGGTCTATATCTTTAATTAGAGTACCAACCCACGGTGCAAATTGACCATCTAACCCTATAAAAATTGAACCTGGAATATGAGCTTTAACAAATTCGTTTTGATGACGCGTATCTAAGATGATTGCTCCTTCATCTATAAGTTGATTAAATTCTTCAAGAGATAATTCTTTTGTTCCTCTTTTAACTACAGTATCAATGTCAGTGATTATAGCTTTGTTCATTCCCGCGTTTTTAGGGAAATATTGAGGTGGCGTATTTAACCCTGTTAATACCTCTTTCACAAACTCATCCTCAGTCATATCTGCTCTTAAAGCATAATTTGTTTCTTTCTGATGACCTAAAGTGTCATAGGTTTCTTTACTCATGTTTTTGCCACAAGCTGATCCAGCGCCATGATTAGGATAGATGATAATATCATCTGGCAACGGCATTATTTTATTTCTTAATGATTTGAACAAATGTCTTGCTAAGTCTTCTTCGGTAAGTTCACCCTGTTTGATTGCTAAATCTGGACGTCCTACGTCACCTATAAATAAAGCATCACCAGAGAATAAACATTGCTCTTTACCATTTTTATCTATTAGTAAAATACTCATAGACTCCATGGTATGACCAGGAGTGTGTAATACTCTTAAAGTAGCCTCACCTAACTTGAATTCTTCACCGTCATGTGCAGCGTATAAATCGAAATCTGCACTAGCCCCAGGACCATAAATTATTTTAGCACCTGTTCTTTCAGCTAAATCTACATGCCCCGAAACAAAATCGGCGTGAAAGTGAGTGATAAAGATATACTTTAGCTCTGCTTTATCGTAATCTAACCTTTCTAAGTAAGGTTCAATATCTCTTAATGGGTCAATGATGGCAGCTTCACCATTAGATTCTAAATAATAAGCCATTTCTGCCAAACAGCTTGTAAAAATTTGTTCTATTTTCATACTCTTAATTATTTTAAGTTTTATAATCAGTTAACTCTAAATACTTTCCAAAGGTACAACAGTTTAATTTACACAAAGGTAACTAACATTACATAAAAAGTATAGATAGTGATGAAAATCACTTTTGAATTAAAACTTTTCAATGAATGTTTCATCTATCAATTTGTTTCTGTAAAATTGAATACCACTATCAACCGATAAGAAACATTTATTTTTTAGTAAAGTGTCCGCTAAGCCAGATAATTTTAATTTATCTCTTACTTTCCCTTTAAAACCTGTTAAGTACAATTCAACTCCTATATTGTTTAAACTTTTTATTAAATTTTGTAACATATCTATAGCACTAGCATCAATGCTATTAATGGCTTTTCCCGATAGTATAACCAATTTAATACTACCATTAGAATCTACAATTTCTTGATGTATTTTATCTCTTAAAGCATTCATGTTAGCATAAAACAATCTTGCATCTAATCTGATAATTAATATATCAACACTTGTTATGGCATCTGGATAACGTTCAATATTTCTGTATTCGTTGGTACCTTTAACTTTCCCCATCACCACAATATTTGGATATGACGCATTATAAATAATAAACAAAATTGACAGTAACACACCAATGCCAATTCCCTGCTGAATACCAATAGTTAATGTAGAAATGAACGTGATAGTATAGATAATAAATTCAATTTTATCTAATTTCCATAAGTTTTTAGGAACATTTAAATCAATTAAGCCAAAAACAGCCACCATAATTATTGACCCCAACAACGCTTTAGGTAGATACCAAAAGTATTCGGTTAAAAACAAAAGGGTGAACATAATTAATAAAGCACTAATAATAGCGGCCACACCTGTTTTTGCTCCAGCTTGGTCGCTAACGGCAGAACGTGAAAAACCACCTGTACCCGGGTAGGATTTAAAAAAAGATCCTACAAAATTACTAGCCCCCAAAGCAATTAACTCTTGATTAGCGTCTACTTTATAGTCAGAGTGTTTCTCTTCAATAGCTTTTGCAACCGAAATAGCTTCCATAAAAGCGATTAAAGCTAGGATAAAAGAGGCTGGTATTAATGCTTTAAAATCGTCAAATGAAAAATTTGGAATACTAAACTCGGGTAATCCTTTTGGTATTTCTGCTACTATTTTAACACCTTTTAGGTCTAATCTAAATAAATACACAGTTAATATTCCTAAAATTACAACGACTAAAGCTGCAGGTATTTGTTTGTTTATTTTTTTTATGACTTTTATGATAATTATACCTGTAATTCCTATAGCTACGGTAACCCAATTTAGTTCACTAAAATGTTTTCCAACCTGTATTGCTAAATCTTGAATAGTATTTGTTGTACTTCCTTTATCAAATGAAATTCCTATCAAGTGTTTTACTTGATTTAAACCAATAATTAATGCAGCAGCAAAAGTAAAAGCACTAATAACAGGTTTAGATAAAAAATTAACCAAAAAACCAAATCTAAGTACGCCTAAAATAAATTGCAAAGCTCCCATCATAAATGCTAGGGTTATCGCTAAATCAATGTAATGGTCAGGATTAGCAGCTAAAGCAGATACGATTGAAGCCACTAACAGAGAATCCATTGCAACAGGTCCAACAGCTAATTGACGAGAAGTGCCTAAAAAAGCATAAACAACTTGAGGTATTAAAGCTGAATATAAACCGTATTCTGGAGGTAAACCTGCTAGCATTGCATAAGCCATTCCTTGAGGGATTAACATAATACCTACAGTCAATCCTGCTAAAAAATCATTAGTAAACATTGACTTGTTATAAGTTAATATCCAGCTAAAAAAAGGAATGTATCTACTTAGGAATTGCATAAATTAAATTATAGTTAGTTCGTCGCAAAGTTACCATTCGGTTTTTATTTTAATAGTAATTTTGGTTACATTAAATACTTTTCTTTGTAAAGCTATCAATTAATTTTTGAAAAACAAGACCACTAATTTCAATTGGTAAATGGTATAAATATTAAACTGTATATTAAACTGTTAAATCTCATCTTAATCTTGTCATTTATAAAATTTGTGACATCTGTTAATAACAAGTGCCTATATAAATATCAGGTTCAATATAATACAAAAGGATGTAGATGCCATTTGATAAAATCAATTTTAAAATTTATTTAATTACTATGCTCCCACTAAAATATAACATAAAAAACTTTAAAAAATTTTTGTTAAAAATCAGTCAACTACCTATGGAAAAA
The DNA here is from genome assembly GCA_015662905.1 of Crocinitomix sp. Classification (GTDB taxonomy): domain Bacteria; phylum Bacteroidota; class Bacteroidia; order Flavobacteriales_D; family Crocinitomicaceae; genus Putridiphycobacter. Next base: position 12,140 of record DQTE01000192.1, read on the forward strand.
CAAAAGCAAATATTATCTGATGAATTTGAAAATTGGAAAGCAGATTTTGAACAAATAGATGATGTATGTATTATATTGGTGTTAAAATTACCTAAATAATCAGCATAGCATCACCATAAGAGTAAAATCTATATTTTTCCTCTACAGCTATTTTGTATGCTTCTTTTATAAAATCATAATCAGCAAAGGCACTTACCATCATTAATAAAGTAGATTTAGGAGTATGGAAATTAGTAATTAAAGCATCAGCAATACTAAAGTCGTAAGGAGGGAAGATAAATTTGTTAGTCCACCCGTCAAAGGTCTTTAACGTTCCAACTGTTGAAACAGCAGACTCTAAAGTACGCATTGTGGTTGTACCCACAGCACAAACTCTTTTTTTGTTTCTTTTAGCATTATTAACAATATCAACAGTTTTTTGTGGAATATGGCATTGCTCAGAATCCATTTTATGCTTGGTCAAGTCCTCAACTTCAACATTTCTAAACGTACCTAAACCTATGTGTAATGTTATTTCAGGAAATTCAACACCTTTAATTTCAAAACGTTTCAATAACTCTCTTGAAAAATGTAATCCTGCGGTAGGAGCAGCAACAGCTCCCTCAATTTTTGCGTAAATGGTTTGATACCTTTCTTCATCTTCAGGTACAACGTCTCTTAACCCTTTAATGTAAGGTGGAATTGGAGTTTCACCTAACTCAGTGATTTTCGCTTTAAATTCTTCATAAGAACCATTAAACAAGAATCTTATTGTTCTTCCTCTAGACGTAGTGTTGTCAATAACTTCAGCTACTAATGAGTCGTCATCTGTAAAAAATAACTTATTGCCAATTCTTATTTTTCTAGCAGGATCAACAAGTACATCCCACAACAAACTTTCTTTGTTGAGCTCTCTCAATAAAAACACTTCAATTCTAGCACCAGTTTTTTCTTTGTTACCATAAAGTCTAGCAGGAAACACTTTTGTGTTGTTCATCACCATTACATCTCCTTCATCAAAATAATCGATAATGTCTTTGAACTTTTTGTGCTCAATAGTTCTGTCTTTTCTATTAAGCACCATCAATCTTGATTCATCTCTGTTTTGTACAGGGTGTTTAGCAATTAGTTCTTCTGGCAAATCAAAGTTAAAAGCGGATAATTTCATGTGTTTATCTTTTTTATTTTTAGAGCGCGCAAATGTACTTAAATATACCTTACTAGTCAAGATAGTTGAGTCTTTTTTTTAAATCTTTTTATATTGTTTAAGCCAACTTAACTATTTTTAACAAAATAAGGAAACAAAAAATTGTTTTTACTGTAACTTTACAAACAAAATATTGTCTTAGTAAGTAAATGTACCATTTGAAATCCATATTTGTATTATTCTTTGTCTTAACCTTTTCTGTTGCAAAATCTCAAAGTATTGAGGGGTACGTGTTAGATGAAAACTCCAATCCTATTCCTTATACAAAAGTTTGGATAAAAAACTATTCAAATCTAGGAACTATTACAAATATAGAAGGTTACTATAAAATCGTGTTAACAACACCATTAAATTATGAAGTAGTTTTTTCAGCATTAGGGTACAGTGAAGAAACTTATGATGTTATAGTTAAAGGTGTTGAAACTGTTAGACAAGATGTGTACCTCCACGAAAAAGTTACTCAATTGCAAACGGTTGAAATACGAGAAAAAAAGAAAAATTTAGGTTACGAAATAGTAAAGCGAGTCATTGCCAAAAAAAGTGAATTAGCACGACCTGTAAATGGATATACGTGTGAGGTATATATCAAAGGAACAGAAACCTTTGATTATAAAAACAAAAAACAAAAAATAGAGTCTGATGACCAAAATAGTCAAAATAAAATGCCTGTAGATTCATTTGAAGAAGATGAGAAGAAATCTAAAGAGCAGGAGTTGAAAAGTAGATTGAACATGATAGAAACCTCCGTTTTGGTAAATTTTCAATTTCCTAACAAACTTAAAGAGATAAAAACTGCGCAATATAAATTAGGCAGGCCAAATCAAATTTATTTAATGCACTCCCCTGTCACAGTAGATGCCTATTTTAATTTTTATGAGGGTTTATTGATAAAAGAACGCTTACACGATACGCCAATAGTTTCTCCTCTACATGTTTCTGGAATATTAAGTTATAAATATAAGTTGAAAGAAATAATTACGCAAGGACAAGATACCATTTATAGAGTTCATATAACACCACGTAGTGTGGGTACCAGTACACTTGAGGGTAATTTATTTATAAAAAAACACGAGTGGGTTTTAACCAAAGTTGATTTATCAATGCACAAAGGTAATTTAAGAACTTATGATGATTTTAGAATTATTCAGGAATATGAAAAAATAGATTCGGTTTGGCTGGTAAGTAAACAAACATTTATTTATAAAACTAAGTACGGAAAAGAAATAGTAAAAGGTCAAACAGAGGTAGTGTATTCAAATTATGTGCTTAACCCAAAATTCCCAGCAAAGTATTTTAATAATGAAGTTGGAATAACAAAAGATGATGCCTATAAAAAAGATAGTGTGTATTGGGATAAAATTAGACCAGTTAAATTGACCAAAGAGGAGCAACGTAAAAAGTTTGTGCAAGATAGTATTAAAGTGGCACACAGTAAAAAAGAATATTTAGATTCACTAGATGCAGCATACAATGAAATTACTTTTGCTAAAGTAGCTTGGTGGGGCGTAACATATAGAAATAGAGCAAAAAAAACACAATGGCGTTTTCCATCAGCAGTTTCAATTATTAAACCAATAAGTATTGCAGGACCCAGAATTGGTTTTGACGTTAATTATTTTAAAAAGTTTGAAAATAACCAATGGGTTAATGTTTATACCAGCTCTTCAATAGGTGTATTAAATCAAGACTATAGAGGATGGGTAAATATACGTCATTTTTACAACCCTAAAAAATTAGCAAGTTATGCTATTTTATTTGATCACGATATAAGAATTATAAACGGAAATGTACCATATTTAGATTATATTGACCCATCTAATTACTTTTTTATAGATAGAGTTCAGTTGACACATTCTTTTGAATTATTTAATGGCTTTTATGTGTACGCAAATGGAGTGTTTGGTCGTAGAAAATCACTATCAAACTTAGAGTTTTACAACTGGAATGGAGATGAGTTGCAAACCCAACCACCTGTGTATTTTGACCCATACAATGTTTTAAGAACTGATTTTTCTTTGAGTTATACCCCAGGTCAAAAGTATTTGACTGAGCCTAACAGAAAAGTGGTTTTAGGCAGTAGATGGCCAACGTTTAGTGTAACCCATAAAAAAGGATGGAATATTTTAGGGAGTAGTATTGATTTTGATTTTGTTAAATTTAACATTAACCAATCCTTTAATATTGGAACAGTTGGTAGGTCAAGATTTGTTTTTGAAATAGGTAAGTATGTTAACCAAGACTCTGTTTATTTTTTAGATCAAAAGTTTTTTAGACAAGCAGATGTAGGGTGGACAAGTATTTTTATGAGTAACCCTATGAACTCTTTTCAAAATTTACAAAGTTCATATAACACAAGAGATTTTTATTATGAATTACATTATACTCATAACTTTAACGGTGCAATTATCAATAAAATTCCGTTTATGAAAAAAACAGGTATTCGTACAGTAACAGGAGGAGGAGTGTTGTTTATTCCTGAATATGGTAATTTGTTTTATCAAGAGGCTTTTTTCGGTATAGAAAGGCGGTTTAAGTTTTTACGTCAACGGATAAGAGTAGGGGGATTTGTTATATTTTCTGACTCAAACTATCAACCACCTAAAATACAATTTAAAATACGATTTGATGTAGAAAGTGATGACGATATCAAATATAATTTTTAAACTTTTCAGGTAAATGAGCAGAGAAAGTAACAGGGGTGTTTTTATGGGTAAATGTCAATTGATAAGCACGCAAAAACAAACTGTCTTCTTCATAAGTAAGAGGGTTATTATTAAAATAATCTTTATTTTTGTACCCCATATCACCTACAATTGGATGATTGATTGACGCTAAATGTAGCCTGATTTGATTATTAGACATAAACAACTAAAAAAGATGTTATCTTTGTATAAAATAATATTTTCACTCACATGGTTAATCTTCCAATAGAATATTCAGACAAGCAAGTGACTCCTTTTGGAGGGATGAGTTTAATGAAAAGATTGATAGACAAAACAGGCATTCGTGATTTTTTTAGTGAATTAAATCTCCCGCAACCAGGTTCAAATAGAGGTTATTCTCCAAACCATATTATAGAGTCCTTTTGGCTTGATATTTGGACAGGAGCATCACGTTATATTCATTGCGATTGGCTTAGGTCTGATAAGGTTTTGCAACCTATTTTTTGTTGGGATCAAATGCCATCACAAAGTACCTATAGACATTTTGCCTTAAATAAACACAATAAATCAACTTTAAAAATCTTAAAAGTCTATTGCTTTGCATTAGGAGTTTGGAGGGTAAATCATGCCAATAAAAAGGTGTTGAAAATCTCATTAAATACTAAAAGAAGACCTTAGTTAGATGGAATTTTCTCACAAATCAAGAATACTATCCCTTCTTTTGATTATTCTATTGCATAATGCAGGTTAAAATTTTAAAAAATGGAATTACTACAATTTATTTTTTTACTTGGAATTAACATTGTTATTTTTGAGTTTATATGGGGCGTTTTAAATATTTTTGCTTCAATACTAATAGGTACAATCAAACTTAAATATCCTCAAATAGATTATGTTTTAAGAATTATTAAATACTTTTTGTTAGTGTCTGTAACCGCTAGGTTTGTATTTGTAACATCAGAAAACCAAACACTGATTCATTCTGAAAATGTAAAAATTATACTGAGTTCAATTGTTTTGGGTTTATATTTAATTGGCAAACTTCAAAAGCGCGAAATGTTTGCAAGGTTTACTATGGTGAACAATTCTGTTTTAAAAGGTTTTGTGACTTATTTTGATGCAAAAATTGAACGTATATTAGTAATAGGTGCTATGCTATTATTTATTTTTTGTTTAATTTACCCCGAATTTGTTAATAGACCTGTCATTAATTGGTTTGTGAGCTCTATTATTGATTTAAGTACAACCTTCTTTTTTGGTTTTATTTTTAAAGTAATTGCATTCTTTTTTATCATAAATATTTTTAACAGAGGAGCAATGATAATAGGTTTACTCTTACAAGGAAAATCATTAAATAGTAACAAGGCTAAAAGTCCTTATAACTCCCCATCAAATCCTTTTAGTACTAATCAAAATACTTCAAATACACCTCTAACAGATGATGAAGGGTTTAGTGAGTATGAGGAAATAGATGAAGAAGATGAATAAGTTTGCAAAACATTCTTGGTATTGATGATAGTTGTAGAGGTGGGAAATCCTAAATAAATATTCTTTTCAAATTATATTTCTCTTTCGTGTTCTGTATTAAGGTTTTTAATAGCAGGTTCTATACTTCTCCCATCAATTTGAATGTTACCCCACAATAATTTTACAATTTTATCCACTACAGTTTTAGGCAATAAAATAGACACTGGAAATAAAACAATAAATAAGATAAAAACAAAATGAGTAATTACCAATTTTAACACACCTATAACAGGGCTTGGGTCTGAGTTTAAAACATAATTCCAAACTCTTAAATATCCGTTGGCAACTAAAATTATGGTAGGAAAAAACAATAATATAAAGAATGTTCCAAACAAAATACCAGAGGCAATAGATACCGCCATAGGGATTAAAAACTGCGCTTGAAAACTAGTTTCCATAATCAGAGGTAAAAGACCTGCTACTGTCGTAATTGAAGTTAATATTATTGGTCTAAACCTTGATTTTGCAGAATTTACTGATGCTTCATAAACGTTATATCCTTCCTTTAAATTTCTGTTATATGTGTCTAAAAACACAATGGCATCATTAATCAAAATACCTATTAAAGCTATCATTCCAAAAGCACTTAATATTGATACTGGAATGCCGACAATGGCGTGCCCCAAAATGCCACCCGCTACTCCTGCAGGAATTACTAAAAGTATTAATAGTGCTTGAAAAAATGATTTAAAATTCAAGGTCATAATAAGTAAAATAACTACCATTAAAATCAGTACGTTAATTTGCATTGAATTCATAGCTTTTGTACTACGTTCTCCTTGACCTCTTTGAATAAATTCAACACCCGGGTAAAGTGCTTTAACTTTTGGTATGATTTCACTAACAATTTCAGAATTAACATCTCCAATTTTTTTAGGGTCTGTTACGTCAGCATCTACAACAATCTCTCTCATTCCATCTCTACGTTTTAAACTTATTAATCCTCTTTCAATTTCGTAAGTTGCTATTTCTGTCAATGGAATTTGTTTTCCGTCTATAGTTTTGATTTTTATGTTTTCTAAATCAAACATGCTCTGTCTATCCTCTATGGCGTAACGCACCCATATTTTTACCTCATCCGTTCCTACAATTACTCTTTGAACCTCCTGTCCAAATACCCCCTGACGAACTTGTTTAGAAATTTCAAAAATGCCTAAGCCATAAAAATCTGCTTCTGGTTTAGCTTTTAAATTAATCTCTTTTTGCCCTAATGGCTCATTGTCTTTTAAATTATAAATCATAGGATTTTTAGACAGTAATTCTTTAAAGTATTCAGTAGCTTCTCTTACTTTTTTATTGTTGTTGCTTGTTAAAGAGAATTCAATAGGCTTGCCAAACATGTGTAATCTTCCTCCAACAAAGGTATTAGTGGTTAGCTTTGTAAGCTCTAAACTGTTTAGTTTTTTTTGTATTCTAGCATTTAATGAATCAACAGGGGTGGCTTTTCCTTCTCCATCAATGGTTAAAGAGATTGAACCAGCATGGTCTCCCACTTCTCCTAAGGTCATAGCCATACCCAGTAAAATGGAGTAATCTTTTAGCAGAGTGTCCCCCGTTTCTATGGCTAATTCTTTATTAGATTCTAAAATAATTGTCTCAACACTTTCTAGCCATTGTTTAGTAATGTTTTTAGATGTTCCAGGTAAAAAACTAGCCTCTACATATACTCTGTCTGGTTTTATTTCAGGGAAAAATGTATAATTTATTACTTTGTATTTTGAGCTAAAAAACACAATAAAAAACACAAAGATTAAAGGAAGAATTACATAAGATTTATATCTTTTTAAAACAAATTTTAAAGTATCTCCATAGATGCAATCATTAAAGTATGTGATTCCGTTGTTAAAAAAATCTCTAAACTTTTTTCTAAATGTTCCTTCTTTAGGTTGAGATAAAACTTTAGTGCTTGCAAGGTGTACAGGTAGAATGATAAAGGCTTCAATTAATGAAAAAGCTAAAGCAAACATAACAACTTTTGCCATTTCTTGCATAATTTCCATTTTCTCAACAAAAAGTAGCATAGAAAAAGCTGCAATAGTGGTTAGCACAGAGGTAAAAACAGAAGGTACAACCTCTAAGGTACCGTCTAAAGCCGCTCTAAAAGGATTTTTTCCTTTTTCAAAATGAGCATAGATGTTTTCAGCTATAACAATTCCGTCATCTACCAAAATTCCAACTACGAGAATCATTCCAAAAAGCGTAATCATATTAATGGTTAATCCCATCATGTTGGCAAGAATGAACATACCTAGAAAAGAAAAAGGGATACCAAAAGCGACCCAAACAGATAATCTAACACTAAGAAAAAGACCAAGCATCAATAGAACTAATAGTAAGCCAACAAATCCGTTAGAGGTTAACAAGTCAATTCTATCATTAAGTGATTTAGCAAATTCGTATTGGATAATAATTTCAGCATTGTTATTTCCTTTGTTGTATTTATTTACATAATTTTTAACAAAATTTGTAATTCCTATTAAATCTTGGTCAGGTGTTTTTTTGATATCAAGTGTAATGTAAGGTTTTCCTTTTTTAAAAGATTCTAATGAATTTTCAGAAAATTTCATTGAAACATTAGCTACATCACCAATTAATATTTTATTACCATTAGGTGTTGTTCTTAATACAATTTGTTCAATTTCTCTGGGGTTGGTTGTTCTCTCTCTTGAACGTATAATTAACTGCTCCTTTTTACCCCTTAAAACTCCGCCAGTTAAATCTTGATTGTTTCTTTGAATTGCCAAAGATATTTCATCAATTAAAATACCATATTTGTTTAAATCATTTTCTCTTACACTTACTTCAATTTCAAGGTCTGGCATTCCTCTTATATCTATAAATGAGATTAATCCAGACGAAAACAAGTCATTTTCTACCCTGTCAGCTTCTTTTTTTAGAGCAAAAAGGTCAGGTGCACCAGTTAATCCAATGGTCATAACATTTTCAGACATTGAATTTGTTTTAATTCTTTTTACTATTGGTTTTTCAGCACCTTGTGGAAAAGAATTAATAGAGTTAATACTATTTTCAACATCTTTAAAAACTTCATCCATATCGGCATTTTCTAACCCTCTAACTGTAATTGATGAAATGTTTTCAGATGAGGTAGAATTAATTTGTTCAACCCCTTCAATACCCCTTAATGCTTGTTCAATTTTAATGGTAATCCCATCTTCAATTTCATTAGGTGATGCGCCCGGATACATCACGTTAATTTTAATCATTCTTGGGTCTGTTTCGGGAAAAAATGATTTTTTAATGGTTGACAAGTTGTAAAACCCAAACATGACAATCACTACAATAAAAGCGTTAGCCCATATAGGTTGTTTTATGAAAAAACCAATTAACTTTCTCATAGTGATTTTACTTAATAATTAAATTATATTTTGTAGTATCAGTATAGTTAAATACCTCTTGCGTAATTACAATTTCTCCATCGTTTAAACCATTTACAAATACACCTTTTTCATTTTCGTTAAGAATAGTTATAGTTTTTAGCTTTAGAGTTGAATCTTGCTTTTGATAGATGTAAACCTGCTGATTATTTACAGCTTGAAAAGGTATTCTAAAACCTAAATACACTTTTCCTAAATTTAATTCAGCTTTTAAATATTCGCCTTCAATTAAATGCTCACCTGACAATACGGATGGCTTGACATAGACAGTTATTGATTGGGTTTTTTTATCTAATACGTCAGATATTCTAATCACTGTTCCAGTAGCTTTTTGATGTCCAGAGGTTGTGTATAACTTTACTTTTGTTCCTTTTTTTACAACATCTGCCTGAATTAATGGTATAGCTAATGGAATTTCAAAATTAGAAGTCTGAACGATAGTCATAACCTTTGTCCCGGGATTTACTATAGAATGTTCATTAACAGATACAGTTTTAATTGCACCACTAAAAGGGGCGTTTACGTAGTGTTTTGATAATTGTTCCTCAGCACCTTTTAAAGTAAAATATTCGCTTAAAATTTTTCGGTTTGATAAGAATACCTTTTCCTTATTTGACTTCCAACTAGGTAAAATCGGTAACGTTTGATTGAGTTTAATAGAATTCAAATAGGTATTCCACTTGTCAAATTCATTTGGAAAATCAGTTTTAATGTCTGGCAAAATTGAGGCTATCAAATTCATAAATCCACTTTTCCGTGCCCTTATATTATAGATAGCTTCCGTATCTTTAATTTTGAATAATAAATCTCCTTTTCTAAATTTTACACCCGGTTTTAGTTCAACTTTACCCTTTATTAATTTACCTTGAGTTTCGGAGGATACATTTACCGTGTTATAAGCTATAACCTCCCCGTAGGCTTCTATATTAAAACTCTCATTTTTATTTTTTACTTTTATCCCAATAACTGACGGTAGCTCAGTCTTATTTGTTGTGGCCTTATGCTTAGCATTATCATTTTTACTTTTCAACAAAGCAAAGAGAATTAGAACGTTTATAAGAACAAAAGAAATAATAATTAGTATATGACGTAGTTTCATTAGTTTAAAGTTATTTTAACTAAATACAAAACTAATAAAAAGTTTGAATGCATAGACTTATAATTTCTTTAATTCTTAGCGGTTTTCTCCATCTAAATACTTTTTAAATTTAAGGTAATACAAAAGATTGACTCTTCTTTTCTATTTACCGTATAAATTCATTATTTTAATAATGTTACATGTCCTCTTATTGTTTGTTTTTTGTCGGAAATTTCTTCACCAAAATATATTTGCCAAACGTAAACGCCATCTTGACAAATTTCACCATTTCCATAAGTACCGTCCCAACCTACTTGTGCATTATAGGATTCAAAAATGATTTCTCCCCATCTATTGAAAATGATCATATGATAGTCAAATATATCATAACCAGAGGTAAAAATAGGTTTAAACGTTTCATTAAAGTCATCACCATCTGGGGTAAAGACATTAGGGACATAAAAAATTAATTCATCATAAATAGTAATATCTAGACAAGTATCAGCAGAACAACCTTGATCAGAAGTAACCGTTTGACAAACAGTAACTGTAGTTTAACTTGAGATATCATTAAAGGTAAAGTAGGGATTTTGTTCATTTGAATATCCCTCACCATTAAAGTCATAATTATAAGTTTCAGCATTTTCTGAAACATCTATTACTTGAATAGATGGATTTAACACAGTAGGTTGTGTTGGATTCCAATAAAAGCCAGGTATCGGATCTTCATAAATACATAATGTATCTATATAAGTTGTACTACCATAACACCCTTCAGCTGTGAGAACTTCCAAGGTTATGTCATAACATTCAGATTCAGTATATACATTGTTTGCACTATTATTAGTACTGTAATTACCATCTCCAAATGTCCACGTAAACGTTGCTGTTGATTCATCTACAATGGTAGTGCTTAAAAAACCTACACTTAACGGTACGCAACCTGAAGGTGGATTAAAAGTGAAGGATGGGGTAGGTATTTCATTAACAATTACATTTACAGGTATAGTGTCTAACCTATAACATTGATCATAGCCAATCATGTAAATAGTATAATTCCCTGGAGTTGTTGGGGGAGTGTAAGTATATGGTGAGTCGTAACCTAAAGTATCGTAAGTTGTAGTTACCCAATAATAATTATAAACCTGAGTTCGATTAATAATATTTGATATTAATTTGGTAGAAAAGCAAGTGTTTAGTATATTTAACATGTTGAATATTAATTATATAACTAAAACACTTACTTATGTTTTCCACAGATAAAGTTACCGAAATTTTTTGTTTAATTGATGAATTTTCCAAAGAATTTGAATATTTCATCCAAAA
>DQTE01000309.1 GCA_015662905.1 Crocinitomix sp.
ACACCTGTATAAACGCAGACAGGTGGTGAGTATCGAAAAACAGACCTGCCTTTGTCGGCAGACAGGCATTCTCAATAATGGCGTGCAGTTTGGCTTTGCAGTTGAAGGTACTTGCGGATTTAAGGAATAACTTTTTTAGACTAAAAACTTATTCCCAGGACATATTTGCCTTAAACTCTATAGCACCTTTTGTTATAAGTAATGTATCTCTAAATCTATCACCACTTCCGTTTATATCAAAAGGTATAACTTGAACGGAGTCAATTAAATCGAATACTGAACCACTTAAATCAACTTCATAAAAGTAAACATAAAACCCTTTATTGTTTCGCCACTCAGTTGTATAAATTGCAGGATTAATATCAAAGTTTCTGTCCACATTATAAGGATCAATTGTAGGGTAATAAGTGCTAGGTTCATAACTGTAACCTCCTTCGGCTTTAAAAGAAACATATAAATCTGGAAAAGAATTGTCATTGTCTAAATCACCGTCTGTTCCAGCGTCCCAAAAATTTCCATTAGAATTTTTTTCTGGTATTTTTAACACATCAACCGAATGTAAAATCACCCTAGAATAAAATTCACATTTTCCATTGTCTTTTGTTTTTTTAGCATTATAATTTGTTGCATAAGGATCTGTACAGCCCTTTTTACAAGAATTAAAACTTATCAATAATACGCTTGTCAAAATAAATAATACACTTGCTTTTTTCATCTTTTCTTTATTAAAATAATTCAAAATCTAAATTTAATATATTTTTTGAATTTTAATGGAAATTCCATTAAAATTTATTACAGCTTTTTTATTTGTATTTAATAATATTGTGCCTAAAGGACTTATAGGAGATAAAGTTATAAAAGATAATCCGTCTATAACTACTACACCAAGATTAGCCGAAATATAGTAGCAACCGTTACTTGTTTCAACTACACTGCCCAACTGAATATCATCAACAATTATACCCTTTTTAGACTTTAAATAAGGTAACACTTTTTTTATTTTAATAATTTCGGCTAATTGTTTGGCATTTTTTTCAGTTTCTAAGTGTGCCATTGCTCTTGCAGTATCATGTTTGTCACCAGCAGTACTTTTGGTTTCATGATTTGCTGATTCTTGCGCATCATTCATTACAGATTGTATCCTGTCTATTTTTTGCTGAATCTGACTGACACAAAATTCAAATAATTGATGTTTAACTTTGAACTTATCCATTATAAATGACAAAAGTAACAGTTTAAATTAACATTCTGCCTCTATTAGATGAAGTTGTTTAAAGTCAAATAATAAGTTAAAAAATGTATCTTATTGATAATAAAATCTTATTTTTGCACTTCATTAAAACTAAAACAAATGAACACTGAAATTGATGAAATTGGTGACAACCATTTCGGAACAGCAGGTGACACTCCTTTACGAGAAGATGCTTTCGAATTAACTGATAACGATAAAATTGACATTATTGAAAATAAATTCCGTGAAATTATGGAAACTTTGGGCTTAGATTTGACTGATGACAGTTTAAAATCTACACCTAAAAGAGTTGCTAAAATGTATGTAAAAGAGATTTTTGGAGGGTTAAACCCCTCTTTTGCTCCAACTAATTCAACATTTGAAAACAAGTATAAGTACAACCAAATGTTGGTTGAAAAAGACATAACTGTTTATTCTACCTGTGAGCATCATTTTTTACCCATTGTTGGTAAAGCCCATGTTGCATATATTGCCAAGGGAAAAGTTATAGGACTATCTAAAATGAATAGAATCGTTGATTACTACGCAAAACGTCCCCAAGTACAAGAAAGAATGACTATGCAGATAGTAAAGCATTTACAAAAATACTTGAGTACAGAAAGTGTAGCTTGTGTTATTGACGCAAAACATTTATGTGTAAACTCTAGAGGCATAAAAGACATCCAATCTAGTACAGTTACTGCCGAGTATGGGGGTGAGTTTAAAAATCCTGAAGTTAAGAAAGAGTTTCTTACTTACTTAAAAATGAAATTGTAAACTAAGCCCAACTTTTTATGTTGGGCTCTTTTTATACTTAGTTTCTAACTTTAAAGTTAATTCCTCCTTTTTTCCTGACTTTGACAGAATAATCGTGTTTTTCGTTATTTTAAAACTAACTATCCTTTAAAATCAATACTTTACTAGATTTGCAAAAAAAAACAACGTAGGGCGAAACAGATTTGGTTTTTCAATATTTTGTTGTACTATTTGTCCTATGGTATCAATTAGGTGTTGTTTTTTATGATGTTACAACACTTTATTTTGAGTGTACTCAAGAAGAAGAAAATAGCCTTCGCCAAAAAGGTTATTCAAAAGATGGGAAAGCTCATAAAACACAGGTAGTATTAGGGTTATTGGTTGACAAAATGCGCAACCCTATCACCTACCAAATATATAAAGGCAACACCTATAAGGTAGCACAATGACAGATGCACTAAAGCAGTTAAAAGCACAATATACAATTGATAATTGTGTGATAGTAGCAGATAGTGTAATGATAGACAAAATGCAAATGTCACAAATAAAAGATGACGACAATGAAGAGCTATTGTATTTACGCTCAAAAGTAAATGAAAACCAAAAGAAAATTGCAAATTCTATAAAAATAGTAATCCCCAATGATGTAATATCGCAAAAGCTATAAATTAAGTGTTATGTAAAAGTGTAGTACACTACTACAATTATAATTAGTTGATATTTAAATATTTAGTGTTTTATTCTGTTAAAGTCAATAAAATATATTGATTAAAATAAGGTTTATAACTAAAAATAAAATAATTTTGTCAATTGTTCGTTAAGTCAAAGGTTATAATAATTAAATGAAACAAAAGCATATTTTTAAATCCTTTATACTTCTTAGCTTTTTAATAAGTTTTTTTTTGGTGGTACAATCATGTTCTACAGAAAAAGATGTGTGGATAAATAGAGGGTTTCATAATATGAACGCCAAGTATAATGGTTATTTTAATGCAGGAGAAATTATTAACCAAACCCTTGACGCTTATAGAGAAAAAACTAAAGAAGATTACACCAAAATATTACCAGTTGAAGCCTTACCTTCAAAACAAGAGGCTATTGCTTTTGCTACACCAATGGAAGACGCTATTGAACGTTGTTCTAAAGTTATATACAAACATGCAATGCCAAATCCAAATATTGCAAAACACAAAGATGAGGAATATGGTAAATGGATTGATAACAACTGGTTTGTTATAGGTAAAGCATATTTTTTAAAAGGAGAATATCCGGAGGCCATTGAAAAATTCAAATATATTATCAAGTTTTACAAAGGTGAGGATGGTATTTATTTAGCAAGAGTTTGGTTAGCAAAAGCATATATGGCACAAGGTGATTATTCTAAAGCAAAAATAGAATTAGATAAAGCCAAGCGAGAGAAAGAAGAATCAGAAGCCAAAGAGAAAAAACTAACGGACTACTTAAAAAAAGATAAGAATAAAAGTAAAAAAAAGAAGAAAAAACTAAGTAAGCGAAAGCGAAAAAGAATGCGTCAAGAAAAACGCAAAAACAAAAAAAATGAGCCAGCAAAATACACACGAAAACTAAAATTAGAATACGAAAAAACTTTTGCGCAATACTATATAGAAACAGAAGATTATAAAAATGCGGTAACTCATCTTGAAAACGCTATTGATTTGACTAAAAAAAGGAGAGAAAAGGCAAGGTACAGATTTATTTTAGCACAAGTCTATCAACAAATGGGTAATGGTAGTCAAGCAGTGCACTATTTTCAAAAAGTGGCTAAATCTAATGCGCCTTATGAAATGAGGTTCTATGCTAAAATTAATAAAGCATTATCATACGGAGGTAATAATGAAGAGTTGAGACAAGACTTATATAAAATGATTAAAGACCCCAAAAATGAAGAATACAAAGACCAAATTTATTTTGTATTAGCAGAAATGGATTTTAAAGAAGGAAACATAAAAGGTGCAAAAGAAAATTATTCTCAATCAGTATTTTATTCTATTAACAACGATAGACAAAAAGGAATTAGTTATTTGAAATTAGCCGACATCCATTTTAATGAAAAAGACTATATCGCTTCACAAAAATATTATGATTCTTGCGTGGCTGTTTTACCTAAAGATTACGAAACATATAATCAAATTAAAAGTAAGGCAGAGGGGCTAGCAGATTTGGTTTTTAATTATGAAACAGTTGTGCTTCAAGATAGCCTTCAGAAAATAGCTCTATTGCCGGAAAAAGAAAGAGAGAAGTTTTTAAAGAAAACCGTAAAACAAATTAAAGAAGAAGAGGCTCGTAAAAAAAGAGAGGAAGAACAACGTCAATTGGCTATGCAAAAAAGGTTAAATAACTCTTTGTCAAATTCGGGAAGTGGTTCTAAGTGGTACTTTTATAATCAAAAAGCAAAAAGTAGAGGGTTTAATGAGTTTAGAGCCTTGTGGGGACAAAGAATATTAGAGGATGATTGGAGACGTTCAAATAAAGAATCTTTTTCTGAGGAAGAAATAGAAATAGATTCCGTAGAAACCCAAGATGAAGGGTTATCAGTTGAGGATTTAAGAAAAGATTTACCCTTAACCCCTCAAGCTATGGATTCATCAACTAATCTTATTATGAATGCCTTGTATAATTTAGGTATCATTTATAAAGAACAACTTAATGAATTACCAGAAGCATCTAACTATTTTCAAAAAGTGTTAGACAGAGGTGTGGAACACGAAAAAGTATTGCCAGCTACCTATCAACTATATTTGATTTATAAAAAGTCAGGTAAAAATGCCAAGGCAGAGGGGTATAAACAAATGATTTTAAAAAAATATCCAAGTTCAGATATAGCAAGGTTGATTAAAGACCCTGATTATGCCTTAAATAAAGAAAAAGAAGCCAAAAAAGAATTGTTAGAGTATGAAGAGGTTCTAAAAAAATATCGCCGTAAAAGATATATGGATGTTATTAGCAAATCAACTCAAATTATAAATAATCAGCCTGATAATAAATATATCAATAAATACTATTTGTTAAAAGCCTTTGCACTTAGTAAAGCTAATTTTGGTGGAGTGTCAGAAATTAAAAAAACATTAGAAAGTCTTTATCAGTTAGCTCCGTCTTCAGAAGAAGGTAAACAAGCCAAAATATATTTAGATAAAATGGCAAAAGGAGAGCAAATTACTACACCAGATAAAAATTCCTCTTCGGGATACGAATTTAAACCGCTAGAAAAGCATTATTTTGTTTTAGTTTTTCCTGATGGTGGAGGGAATATTACACAAACAAAAGTAAAAATCGCTAATTTTAACCAAACGTTTTTTAAAAGTGCTAATTTAACAATGCAAAATAGTGTGTTAGATCAAAATAATCAAACACTAATAGTTTCGTCTTTCGTTAATGAAGATAAAGCCATGAATTACTACAGAGCTTTTATTTCTCAACCCGCAAAAGATAAAATAGGTGATACAGCCACAAAATATGATAACTTTGTAATTAGTCAGTCTAATTATTTATTATTACTTAAAAATAAGAATTTAGAGGAATATATTAAATTCTTTAATCAAAATTATTAAACTATGGAAAAAGAATTCTTATTAAGCGACTTATTAGTAAATACAAATAAAAATGATGTTGTAAAAATTACAGACACTATCTTCAAGATTAATGATGATGTAATTGAGGTTTTAGATGTAAATTTTGACACAAAAACGCTAAAAATTAGACACAACCATAATACTCATAATTTGATATACAAATCTGATTTAGATGTGGTCTTAGATAAAATGGGCATTAAGAGAACATTTGAAGCCATTAATACTGATGTAAAAGCGCCAATGCCAGGCAAAGTTATAGATGTTATGGTTAATGTAGGAGATGAAGTTAAAAAAGGAGACGCTATTTTGATATTGGAAGCTATGAAAATGGAAAATGTTCTTAAAGCTGAAGGTGATTGTATTGTGAAAAATATTTTGGTAGAAAATCATCAATCTGTTGAAAAGAATCAAGTACTCGTAGAGTTAGAAGATTAGTGCTTTTTAGCCGTAAATAACTTATACTCAGTGGCGTTTTTTTTGTTTTACTTGTTTTTTTCTATCTTTGTACCTATTAAAACTTCAATTAAATGAAATTTTTTTTCACTTTATACTGTTTAGGATTAAGCATTATTTCAAGTGCACAACAACATCAATCTATCCATCAAATACAATCTGAATTTTATGGTAATTTGGGGTTTGATGCCCTTTATTATGAAGATAGCATACCTTATCATCCATCCTCAAATAATAATTCTCAAAAATACAATGGCTGTACCTTAAACAAAATGGTTTATGGGTGGCATCCATATTGGGCAGGTAATGATTATTTAAACTACGAGTGGGATTTACTTAGCCACCTGTCCTTTTTTTCGTATGAGGTAGATAAAAACACAGGTAACGCAACAACAACTAATGGTTGGACAACCTCTGCTGCGGTTGATGCTGCATTAGCTAGTGGAAACACAAAAGTGACTTTATGTGTTACATTGTTTGGGTCATCAAATCTAACTACTTTTTTAACCAATTCAACCGCTAAACAAACATTAATAACTAACCTTATAAATACTGTTCAGAGTAGAGGAGCGCATGGCGTTAATATAGATTTTGAAGGTTTGCCATCTTCTCAAAAAACAAATTTTGCCAATTTTATGGTTGATTTAGCCAACCAAATGCATGCAGTAATCCCTGGTTCAGAGGTAAGCTCAGTGCTATACGCCGTTGATTGGAATAATGTTTTTGATTTTTCAATTATGCTACCTGCTGTCGATTATTTTGTAATAATGGGGTATGATTACTATTACCCTGGTAGTTCTAATACTGGACCTAATGACCCATTGTATCATTTTGGCAGCAACTATAATTATACGTTGTCAAAAACAATTACATATTACATTGATGCAGGTTGTTCAAAAGATAGATTAGTTTTAGGTTTACCCTATTATGGTAGAGAATGGAGTTCAACAGGCAGTACAGTGCCAAGTGCTACAACTTCTAGTGGAGTTGCAAGAGTATATAGTACGGTTAAAAATAACACATCAGGAAATTATTCAACGGCTAACCATCAATTTGACAATGACAGTTAT
>DQTE01000092.1 GCA_015662905.1 Crocinitomix sp.
ACTTTATGATATAAAGCATATTACAACGCCTTACGAAATAATATAATAATATAAATGTAGTGCCTTGATAAAAAACCAATACACTGTATATCAACGTATTAACTTAAAAAATGTGCGAAGTCAGGAAAACATATTTGGTAACAGAAGATGGCGTTGAATGTTACGGAGAAAATTGTGAGGCGAGTATTTATTAAACTTTCTCTTCAATAAGAATGTTTTTTATAGAATTACCTATTAAAACAGGTATAACAGGTGCTGTATTTGGTGTTAAACAAAATTTAATGTCTTCATTTAGATTGAGGTTTTTTAATCGCCTGCGGTGAGATGATGATTTTAAATACCCAAAGTTATTATCCTTTGCACTTAAAAATAAATATTTAGCAGCAATTGATGAGTCTTCAATAGACTTAAATTTACCAGTAGATAATAAATGTTCTGTAATGGCACCCGCACAAATAGTATCTTCTAAATTAAATTTATTTTGCCATCCTGAACATAAACAAAGAATATTTTTATTTTGATTTTCTAACCACTTATTCAAAACATCTAAATTAGATAGCGCACCAATAACAACATCACCTGCTTCTTTGGCAATATTAATTGATTTTGTACCATTAGTAGTACTTAAAACAACTGTTTGACCTTTTAATTCTGGTTTCATATACGAAAAAGGAGAGTTTCCAAAATCAAAACCTTCAACAATTTTTCCCTTTCTTTCTGCACCAACCAAATAACCATTTTTTTGATATTCTCTTGCTTGTTCAATACTAGATACAGGAATTAATTCTGCTACACCATTATTAAAAGCTGCACATATAGCAGAAGTAGCCCTTAAAACATCAATGACTACGATTAAATCAAACTCATCTTTGTAAAGCTCAAATAAATAAGGTGAAAAACAGACTTCAATTCTTTTTCTGGTATCTTCCATAGAGGGGGTGGTTTAACTAAACGTGTAAAAAATCTTTTTTCGCCAATAATTTATCTTCATCTTCTACATGATTGACATCAGGTATACAACAATCAACAGGACAAACAGCTGCGCACTGAGGTTCGTCATGAAACCCTACACATTCAGTACATTTATCAGGAACAATAAAATACACATCCATGTCAACAGGTTCCTGATCTTTGTCGGTATCAATCTCCTTGCCTTCCAAGTCTTTTAATATACCTTTTAAACCTGTTCCGTCTGAATATCTCCATTCAGCTCCTCCCTCATAAATTGCATTGTTAGGGCATTCTGGTTCGCAAGCACCACAATTTATACATTCATCAGTTATTATAATTGCCATTGTTTATTCTTTTTAATTAGTTTTGCAAAGATAAAATATCTTTGATGAATTTAAAAGAAAGAATTGACATATTATCAAAACTAAATCAGGTTTTAAATCATTTAGTAGCTCAAAAAGAATGGGCGAGTTACGAAATAGGGTTGACTAAAGCCGAGTATAAAGCGCTAGAAAATTCTATTGTTAAAGCTAAGATTCATAACCAATGGTTTACGCAAGAGAGTGTTTTAGAATCTTTTAGAGGGTTTACCACTTGGTTAAATGAAAAACAACTCGAAAATTGGGTTAAACCTTATAAGTTTTCTTCTTCACCCAAAACAGTAGCTATTATTATGGCAGGTAATATTCCAATGGTTGGTTTCCATGATTTAATCTCTGTATTTTTAAGTGGGCATAGAGCGTTAGTTAAATTATCCTCAAGTGATAATGTGCTAATTCCTGCAGTTCTACACTTAATGGAAAAGTTTAATCCTAAAATCAATGATTGGATTAAATTAACTGAAGAAAAATTAGATAATTTTGATGCTGTAATTGCAACCGGAAGTGATAATTCATCTCTATATTTTCAAAGTTATTTTGGAAAATATCCACATATTATAAGAAAAAATAGAACATCAGTAGCTGTTTTAACAGGTGAGGAAACAAAAGAAGACTTAAAAGCACTTGGTGCAGACATTTTTACATTTTATGGCTTAGGTTGCAGAAATGTATCTAAATTATTAGTACCTGAAGGTTATAAATTTGATAAGTTTTTTGAAGCGATTTTCGATTTTGGAGATATCATCTATCACAACAAATATGCTAATAATTATGATTACAATAAGGCAGTATATTTAATGAATTTAGTAAAAATTTTAGATAATAACTTCTTAATTCTGAAAGAAGATGAAGGTTTACAGTCTCCCTTAGGTGTAGTGTTTTATCAAACCTATAAAACCACAGACGAAATTGAACATTATTTAGAAGTAAATAAAGATAAAATTCAAGCTATAATTGGTAAAGATTATATCCCTTTTGGTCAGGCTCAATGCCCTGCTTTAACTGATTATGCTGATGGTATAGATACAATGACGTTTTTACAAAGCTTATAATATGATTGAATCACTTAAAGTAACTAAAACTGCTAAATATGCCACCTGTGGAAATCCAAACACAGCAAATACAATTTTAATTGTTTTACATGGATATGGTCAGTTAGCAGAGTATTTTATTAGAAAATTTAATCTATTGAATGAAAATGATTTTTTTGTTGTAGCTCCTGAGGGTTTACATAGGTTTTATTTAAAAGGAAGTTCTGGTAGAGTAGGGGCATCTTGGATGACCAAAGAACAGAGAGAGAATGATATTAAAGATTATATAGCATATTTAAACCATTTGTGGGAAAACTTATCGAATAAATATACATTTAAAAACAAAATATTATTAGGGTTTTCTCAAGGGGGAGCTACAGCTTCAAGATGGCACTGTTTAGGTAATTATAATGCCAAACAATTTTTATTGTGGTCTGCCGTCTTTCCGCCCGATATGTCTAAAGATTATTGCGACAAATTTAAACAGTCAAAAAATTATTTTGTTTTTGGAAATAAAGATGAGTACTACGATAACCATAGTATAGAAACACACTTTAAACAATTGAACCAATTAAATTTTAACTTTGAATTTATTAAATTTGAAGGAAATCACAATATAGATTCTAAATTATTAGTAAATTTGATAGCATGAAACATATTTTTTTAATACTTTTATTAATTCCACTCAGTGCATTGTCACAATATGACCCAGATGCTATAAAAAATGATTCTGTAAAGTCACCAAAAATTAATCCGTTTGAAATTAGAGATAAAATTTACGTAGGGTCAGGGTTAAATTTAATGTTCGGCAATACCACGTTCTTATACGTATCGCCACAAGTGGGGTACGATATTTTTCCTAAAATAAGTGCTGGTTTTAACACTTTA
Source organism: Crocinitomix sp. (assembly GCA_015662905.1). GTDB lineage: Bacteria > Bacteroidota > Bacteroidia > Flavobacteriales_D > Crocinitomicaceae > Putridiphycobacter. The sequence goes on from DQTE01000092.1 coordinate 3,251, forward strand.
TATCAATTTTTATATTACAAATATTCAAATACAGCAGCACTTAGGGTAAACACCTTTGGATTAGGAATGTTTATGAGATATAGACCCTTTAAACAACTAATTTTAGAAACATCTATTAATCATTATTGGTCAGATTATAATAAGATTTACAAAGAACAAGCTAATTCGTGGATGTTAGGTCTTGGATATGCCAGGCCAATAGGCAATAGATCTTATACTCAATTTATGATTCAATATGATTTACTAAAAGATTGGAATGTACCTGAGCCTTATATAATTGAAACACTTAATTGGAGGTTGTACTACAAATTTGGATTTATTTTTTATTTGTCTA
>DQTE01000310.1 GCA_015662905.1 Crocinitomix sp.
CGTACATTTTGACTTTTATGCACAAATTTTATTTGCTTTTTAAGGTGTTTATGAATGCTTTGCATTTCGCTACGAACATACTTGCGGATTTAAGGATTTACTATTTTTAATAATTCATCAACAATAGTTCTGTTATTTTTTAGACGTGGTATTTTATTTTGTCCACCTAATTTGCCTTTTTGTTTTAACCAATGGTCAAAAGTTCCTTTTGGTAAAGGAGTAATTAAAGGCTCTGCCATTGATAAATCGGCAGTTCTTTTGGCTTTATAATCTGTATTTACGGTTTTAAGTGATTCATCTAAATATTTTTTAAACGTTTTTAAGTTGCTAGGAGGTGTTATAAATTCAATTAACCACTGGTGTCCACCACTTTTGGTGTTTGTCATAAAGATGGGTGCTGCAGTATAGTCTTTAATTTGAGCGTTAGTAGTTTTACAGGCTTCAGATATGGCATATTCAGCATTTTCTACAATTAATTCTTCTCCAAAGGTATTGATAAAACTTTTGGTTCTGCCAGTTATTTTAAATCTATATGGTGTTTTAGAAGTAAATTTAATGGTATCACCAATAATGTATCTCCACAATCCTGCATTTGTAGAAATTACAAGGGCGTAATTTGTGTCAAGTTTAACATCTTTAAGTGGCAAAACGGTTTTTGAGTTTAATTCATCAAATTCATCCATTGGAATAAACTCATAATAAATACCATAATCTAACATTAAGAGTAGTTCATTAATAGAAAAATCATCTTGTATTCCAAAAAAACCTTCAGATGCATTGTAGGTTTCAACGTAATGCATATCATCAAAATGAATAAGTTTTTTAAACTCTGCTTTATAAGGTTCAAAACTAACCCCTCCGTGCATAAACAATTCTAAATTTGGCCAAACTTCCCTAAGGTTAGATTTACCTGATATTTCAAGTATTCTTTTACATAACACCAAAGTCCAAGAAGGTACCCCAGCTAATATATATACGTCTTCATTTATGGTTGAATGTGCTAATTTTTCAATTTTATCTTCCCATTGACTCATTAAAGCAATTTCTTTAGCAGGAGTGCGTCTTAATTCTGCCCACCATGGCATATTTTTTAGAATAATAGCAGATAAATCTCCAAAATATGAATCTGTATTAAAATAGTTAATTTCTGCTGACCCTCCTAAAATGAGGTGTTTACCTTTATAGAGTTTTCTATCGGGTATTTGATTGTAATAAAGGCTTAACAAATCTTTTCCTCCCTTATAATGGCAATCTTGTAAACTTTCTTTTGAAACGGGAATAAATTTACTTTTATGACTAACTGTGCCAGAAGATTTTGCAAACCATTTTATATCACTTGCCCACAACAATTGTTGTTCATTTTTAAATAATCTATCTACGTATGGTTTTAGGGTGTCATAATTACTAAGGGGTATTTTGTTACTAAAATCAGTAGTACTTTTTATAGATTCAAAATAATGAGCTTTGCCAAACTCAGTATCTTTGGCTTGTTTAATTAAATTCATTAACAGCTCAGTTTGAACTTCAATAGGATATTTTTTAAACAATTCAATTTGATGAATTCGTTTTTTTATAATCCACGAAAATAATGAATTGAAAGGCATAAGGATAAAAAAAGACCCAAAACAAAAGTTGAGTCTATTTAAAGTTTAGTTGTAAACGTTTAACTTATCCGAAAAACACCAAAGTAAAAATTACAGTTAACAAACCAATAACAACTATTGGGGCTAAAACTTCTAAAGTGCTATCGAAATATACGTATTTTTTCTTGTGCTCGCTCATTTTATTTTATTTTGACACAAATATAATAACAATTGTTAATTATTTAAAAGAAACACTTATAATTTTTGAATGTCTTCCATAATCTGTGCATAAATACATTGTAGAATTATTAATTGGTTTTGAACGTTTAGCATATATTAAAAAGTTTGTTTTTTCTTGATTCAACTTTCCTCTTTTTACAACACCTTCTTTGTCAATTAGCACATAAGTTTGCATATTTCTTCTGTAATTAAATAATTCTTTTTGGTTAAAATAATCATTAACCGGAAGGTCTAAATTTTTTTCATTATCATTGTAGAACAGCATAATTTTGTCTTTTAAATTTATCCAGGTATAAGATGAATAAGTTCCAAAATCATTTATTGTATTTTGAGATTTTGGTACATTCTCAATCCATTTTAATTTAGCTGTGTTATCAAAATAACAAACCATAATGTTACCATAAATAAAATGTTCTGTGGTGGTGGTGATATTAGTTCTTGGGTCGTAATTCCTTTCAATGAATTTGTAATAATTTTCTCCTAATAAAAAGAAAGACCCATCAGATAAAACTATTAATTTTCTTACATAAAAATTTGGTAGATACTTCACTTTATCTATGTTTTTAGGTCTTACAAATTTTTTAAAGGTTTCTTTTGAAAAAGGGTGATAATTAATAGTACTAACTTCATATTTTTGATTTAGCACTAAGTTAAACACGCCATTAATTCCAAATTCTCGTGAGGTGTTAATAAATCCAGATATAATAAGTTCTTTATTATAATTAAGTGCCATAGATATCCCATTTATCCATTTAAGTTTGAGCCTTAACACAACCTCTTTCATAAAATTTAGTTTCTTATTGTACACCCAAAGTGTGTATTTATTTGATAAAACTGTGGGCGTATTATTTATATTGAGTCCGTTTTTGTAACCATTAGAACATAAAATGTAAACTTCATTGTTTGTATAAATGACTTTTTCTACCTGAGTGTTACTAACGCTGTTAGTAGATAATAAATCTTTTTGCCAAATGGTTTGCCCCTGTAAATTGAATGTTTTTAATTCCAAAACCTGCCTGTTAGCAACTTTATGTGGATGATTTAATATTTGAATAAAGTTTTGTTTGTCTTCAGATTGAGTAATGATAATATTTGTTTTTGAATCTTGCTCTATGGTATCAATAATTTCAAAAGATGTGTTTTGTCCAGCCTCATTAAAAATACTTAATCCCATAAAAACTTCACCTTCTTTTTTATTTGTGAATTTGGCAAATAAGTAGTATTTATTTTGTTGGTAAAAGATTTCTAATGGTTCGTTTATGAAACCATCTAATGGGTTGGTGTAAATGTTTTTGCTTTCAACTAAAGATAAATCATTTTTGTAATAGGCATTAATGAGTAGGTCATATTTTTTTGAATTCAAAGAGGCGTAATCAACACCAAAGACACTTAAATTGTTTTCTCCAACAAAGCCATTAAATGAGTTTTTTCTATTGTTTGTGTATTCTTTACCGTATATTACATTGTCAATTTGTGCTACAATAGGTATAGACAACAAAAGAAACAATATAAAAATAATATTTTTCATTACAGGTTTTTAAAAATACGGTCTTTTAATTCTACGGCTTTATTTTTATTTGCTAGCTGTCCACAAGCGGCGTCAATATCCTTGCCTCTACTACGTCTAATGTGAACAATTAGATTTAAGGATTCTAAAAAATTAGCAAAGTCATCTACTTTTTTACGGTCAGCTTGTTCGTATGTACCGTTATCAATAGGGTTGTACTCAATAATGTTTATTTTTACAGGAATATGTTTACAAAACTCGGCCAGTTCACGTGCGTCATTTAAGCTATCATTAAAATCTTTAAAAATAATGTATTCAAAAGTTACTCTTGACCCTGTTTTATGATAAAAATACATTAATGATTCAGCTAAAATA
>DQTE01000320.1 GCA_015662905.1 Crocinitomix sp.
AAAAAATCATTCATTTATTATTGATATTTTTAATGAAATTTATAAGACAAATCCAAATAGTGTATTATTATTAATAGGTAATGGTAATTTAAAAAGTCAAATAAAACAAAAGGTAAAAGACTTAAATATAGAGCATATTGTACGCTTTTTAGGTGTGCAAAAAAACATTCCTTATTACTTACAAGTAATGGATGTTTTTCTTTTTCCTTCACTTTTTGAAGGCTTACCAGTAACATTAGTTGAGGCTCAAGCTTCAGGTTTAAAAATAATTACATCTAACAAAGTAGCCCAAGAATCTAAACTAACTAATTTAGTTGAGTTTATGCCTTTAGAGAAATCTGCTAAAGAATGGGCTAAAACTGTTTTACAATACACATACTATAAAAGAGAAAAAACATCAAAACTTATAATAGAAAAAGATTATGACATTAAAAAAAACGCATTAGATTTACAAAACTTTTATTTAGAACAAAATACTTAATAATTTATTTTATGTGCGGAATTAACGGTTATATTACTTATAGCAATCTAGATTTAAACAACAATCTAGAAGCTATGAACAAATCAATAATTCATAGAGGTCCAGATGAAGATGGTTTTTATTTTGACAATCAAGAGAATTTTTCTATTGGTATGGCTATGCGTAGGCTGTCTATTATTGATTTAAAAACAGGAAAACAACCCATTTACAATACAAATAAAGATATTGTAATTGTTTTTAATGGTGAAATATATAATTATAAAGAGTTGAAAAAAAAATACTTAAAAGATACTGTTTTTAACACTAATTCCGATACCGAAGTCATCTTAAAACTTTATGAGAAATATGGCGCTAAATCATTCCAGTATTTAGATGGCATGTATGCTTTTAGTATCTATGATAAAGCTAAAAACAAAGTTTTTATTGCTAGAGATTTTTTTGGAGAAAAACCGCTATACTACACTTCATTAAACAATAATTTTATTTGGGCTTCCGAATTAAAATCTATTGTGAGTCAGTTAAATAATAAACCAAACATTTCAAGAAAAGCATTAAATTTATATTTTTCATTAACTTACATTCCTGCTCCCTATAGCATTTACGAAGGGATTTCTAAATTAGAAGCTAATCATTTTATAGAATATAATATGGATACTAAAGATATAGCTATCCATAAAATTGATTTAAATACAAAAAAACAAAAAATATATAAAGGTTCTTTTAATGATGCAAAAAAAACTACCAAAGAATTAGTAGAAAAAAGTGTGCGAAGTAGAACTGTAGCCGATGTTCCTATTGGCACATTTTTATCTGGTGGTGTTGATTCTTCTATTGTTTCCTTGTGTTTAGCAAATAACTCAAACAAAAAAATAGATACTTTTTCAATTGGATTTGAAAAAAAATCTTTTGACGAATCTTCCAAAGCAAGAACTGTTGCTAAAATAATCAATAGTAATCACCATGAATTTATTGTTAATAAAAATAGTTTATCCGAAAATATTCATGAAATTTTATTAAATTTTGATGAACCTTTTGCAGATTCATCTGCATTACCTACATATTTGGTTTCTAAAATAACTAGTAATCATGTAAAAGTAGCTTTAACTGGCGATGGTGGTGATGAAGTGTTTGGTGGTTATAATAAATACGGTATTAATACTATTAATAAAAAATACACAAAGTATATTTCTGCTTCAATGCATAAGCTAATAAAGCAAACTTCAAAACCATTATTGAATACTAAAACAGACAATAGAGGTTTAAAATTTAAAATAAAAAAAGTAGTGGATGCTATAGATTATAATAATAATTTTTATTATAATATGATATCTTTAGGTTTTAAGAAAAATGAACTTAAATTTCTTTTAAAAAATGACACTTCATCTATTTTTTCATATTATAAAAATGAATTAAACTTAACCAAAAGTGACACGCTATATGATTTAAGACAGATAGACAAACATATTAGTTTAGAAGGTGATATGCTTGTTAAAGTGGATAGGACAAGTATGTTATCATCAATAGAATGTAGAGCGCCCTTTTTAAACAAAGAACTATGGAACTTTACCAACAGTCTTCCAGATTCTTTTTTAATTCATAAAAAATCTAAAAAGCATATTCTAAAAGAAGCTTTTAAAAATCAATTCCCTAATCAATTTTTAGATCTTTCGAAACAAGGGTTTGGGGTTCCTGTAGGCGATTGGTTAAGAGGTAAACTTAAATCAGAATTAGAATCATATACCGAAAAGGAGTTTATTGATAAACAAGATATATTCAACTATCTATTTATTAACAATTTAGTTAAAAATCACCTAGCAGGTATTGAAGATAATACTTTTAAAATTTGGACTTTTTATTGTTTTCAAAAATGGTATGTAAATAATATTAATTAAATTTTATTAATTTTGAATTATAAAAACATCTCAAACATATTAATAATTGCCTTTATTTTAAGGTTAATCCTTTGTGGTAATTTAAGAGAGACTTTTTTTATTAATCAATTATTCCAGCATCAAATTAACTATTCTGAAAATAGTGATTTCTTTGTTAATAATAAATACACCTTTGAAATTGGTGGTAAAAACAAAGCAAAATACCAAATAAAAGATATTGGTAATTCATCTATAAAAACCATAATAAGATTA
>DQTE01000256.1 GCA_015662905.1 Crocinitomix sp.
AATAGAAGAACTATTTTTACCTACAATGCTGATGGTAGCTTTCGTTATTCTTTCTCTTTAAATTTAGATAAAAAAGAAAGAATAGTTTATAACAATGAAAATGATGTCTCTCTCTTACGAAACAATGAGACTTTTAAGCGATATACCTTTGATGAGACAGGACATTTATTGAGTAATATTGATGATACTAAGTCACTTTATTATAGCTATAATGAGCAAGGATTAAAGACCAAAGAGACTTCAGTACAAGACAATTTAAACTATACAACGTCTTATAGCTATAATGATGATGGCGTATTAACATCAGAGCTTTTTGATGGTGCAAATAGAAAAGATATTAGCTATTATACTTACAATGAGAATGGTGAAAAAATAGTTAATAATTTTAAACTTAATGAAAATAATGATGAAGAATATAGTGCAACCACAACCTATAATAATAATGGGACTATGATCGAAAAAAGTAATGGGACAAAATATGTACCCTACAATAGACATATGAAACATGAAAAATATGTTCATCTTGAAGGAGGGTATTCAAATCCTATTTCAGAGTTACAAGAATTAAGGGTTGCCATTCAGCCTAATAACGACATCAATATACTTGATAAGTATGGAAATATAATTGAAGTTAAAAACTGGATTGATAAAACTATCCCTCCGAAAGAGCGTCGATTTTATCGTTTTGTTATTGGAAAATAGAGAAGAAATGAAGTTCTTAAACTCCTTACTTCACAACTTTTTTCCGAACTAAAGTAGTGCCTTTTTTGCTTTTAATGGTTACCACATCACCAACAGAAAGCTCAGATGTTTTAATACTTAAAATCTCTTTTGTACTTTTAATGGTTTTTTTCAAAATATTATTGACATAAAGTTTAATAGGTTTTAGAATAAGTACTTTTTTCCCTATAAAGGTTACTTCATCATTATGTCCTAGGGGAATAATACCTTTAATAATATCAAAAGTACCATCTCTCTCTTTTGAAGGTTTTTTCTCTTTTTCTAAATCTATTGTTAATATTTTACTCACATTAGTCTCTTGATTTGAAGCATTTAAATCTGATGCCATAAGATTTAAATTAAATGTTAATAGACTGATTAGTAGTATTTGTTTTTTCATTGTTTTCCTTAAATTTCTAAAAGTATTTTATCATTAAATGGTTAATAAGCTACAATAAACCTATAAAAACAAAACAGGAAAATAAAATATGAAAAATATGTTGAAAATTTGTTTATACTTAATATTAATAATGACTCTGTCATTTGGAGAGAGTGGCAAGGATAGTATGAGTAGTGACCTATATACAGCCCTCACAGTTACAGCCAATCACCAATACCTTATAGCTGGAAATAATACAGGGAGTATTGCACTGTGGGATTATAAAAGTGGAAAAAAATTAAGAACATCAAAGGTTTCTAAACATAGTATTTGGGATATTGTTTCTGTTAACAATGGAAAAGATATTGTATTTACTAGCTTAGCTTCTAAAAACTTTCTTTGGAATATAGAAAGTAATAAAATAATAAAAGAGTTAAAGGTTGATGACAAATATAGTACACAGGGTCATTTCTTCTCATCTGCAAGTCAATATAGTTTATTAAATATGTATTTTGATAAAGATAAATCTGTTTTTGGACTTTGGGATTATAAGAAAAATAAAGTGATTCAAACGTTTGTATTAAATGAAGATGAAACAATTGTAAATATGAAATTGTTACCTAAGAAACAACAAGTTTTAGTTTTACTTGAGTATGAAAAAAACAATCAATACTATTCATTCATCAGAGTATATAATATAAAAAGTGGAAAGAAAGTAAAAGAATTTGCTTTAGAAAAAAAATCTGATAGTCTCTTTTATGCCCTAATGATTATATCCATACAAGAGAATAGGCTTCTTTTACAAAAAAACTCAAAAATGACATTATGGAATACTAATAATGGGAAAAAGGTATCTGAAATAACAGAAAAATATATGCTACAAACAGAAGCTGATTGTTTATTTTCAAATGATGAAAAAAATATTGTGCTTAAAAAAGTTAACCATACAAATAACGGTGTAGAAATGACATTATGTACAATTTCTATTGAGACGGGTAAAGAAGTTAAGTGTTTAAGTCTAGAAATAAATTCACCCATTTATTCATGGGTAAATGTTCCCAATACAAATAAAATAATAATGTCAGGAATGTATGGTTTTACTGAACTGGTTAAAGAGAACAAGATAGTTCGTAAATTTGGAGGAAATAAAAGTCACAATACATCATTAGTTGTAATTAAAAATAAATATATTTTATCTGGAAATCATTATACGGGTATTAGCACTTGGGATTTACAAAGTGATGAAAAAGTTAATACATTTTATACTAAAGATGAACAAGTTACACAACTAGCATTGTCTAATGATGGAAATTTCTTAATGGCAACAACCTCTAATGGTCTTAAAGTATTTGATGTAAAAAATGCTGAGCTACTTATTGAGTATGAAGATTCTAATGATTCAATATACAGTGCAAATCCTAAAATGACTAAAGACAATAGACAAATATATTTTTCTACCATAACAGAAAAGACATATACCTCTAAATTAAAAGTAATAGATATTAAGAGTCAGGAAGTTAGTACAATCATAAAAATGCCTAAAGGTGTTTCTCTCCGTAATCATTTTCTTACAAATGACAATAAATATATTGTTTTAAATCTGTTTATAACGAAAAATAATATAGCCAAAAATGAACTATGGTGGTGGGACAAGTTAAATAAAAAAATTGTTAATAAATATATTTTTAATAAAAATGTACCCAGTATTCAAGTTAAAAATAATAGTATTTATGCTTATTTAGGACATCTTGAAGTTATTAATTTAAGCAGTGGAAAGTTAGAGAAACGAATGATACTTAGCAACTCTCAAAGTGACCATATAACAACAATGGATATAAACAATAATGAAACAAGGCTTATTTTAGGAAATGCCTTAGGGGAAATAACTGTGATAGATATAGAAAAATCAAAGATTATAAAACATTACTTTGCACATGAAGGGTCTATCGTTTCCTTAAAGTTTTTGGACAGTTCCAAAAAAATTGTTTCTACAGCAAGGAATTCAAAAGTAAAAATTTGGGACTTAGAAACTTTTTTAGTAATACAAACATTACTGTAATCATTAGTCTTCATCACAAATATAATCAAGACCATATTGAATAAATCCAGCCCAGTAGTAAGGATGAAGATTTAGCATCTCTAGCTTAGTAGACCTTAATGCTTGAATGTATTGAAATTTTTTTAATGAATTTTTTGAACTTGTTTTTATTAAATTTCTATAAAATTTTTCAACCAACATCACACTCTCTTTGTCTGCTACACTCCAAAGAGTAGAAATAACCTTTTGAGCACCTGCCATTTTTGCTCCTCTGTTTAAGCCAGATACTCCCTCAGAACTCTGAATGTCTCCCAGTCCACTTTGACAAGAAGCAAAAAAAACCAGTTCTGTATCAAAAAGATTTAAGGTCGAAAACTCCAATGCCGTCATTAGACCACGATTGTCACCATTTGTGTAGATAGCATCATACTCAGAGAGGGCTAAAGCAGATTTTAGTAAAGAATTTACTGTACTATTATTATCTTTAGCATACACACTATGTGTTGATAGGTGTAAAATCTGTGGGAAATCAAGAGAATAAAGTAACGCTTTTGTCCCTTCCTTATTGGTGTAAGCTAAAACTTGATTTTCTTGAAAAGTAGAAGAGTACGCTAACTCTGTAATACCCTCCTTATTGGTATAAGCTGAAATTTTATTGGATTGAAAAATCTCTTTAATTTTAGGTGCTTCATTTTTAGTTTCATTCAATTTATCGAATGAAGCCTCTGCAATAAGATCATCTAAGTCTCTGTTTTCTTTAGGTTTTTTTGTTTTTGACGTATCTTCATCATAAGTATAATCAAGATAAGACAACACAATAACCTCTTTGCTTTTTCCATGTCTATTTTTTCTATGATAACGGGCAATATATAAATCTTTTCCTGAAGCAATATAAGCTATATTTTTCTCTTCTATTAAATAATTTTTTGTAGGGCTAACTAATGCTTCAAAAGGAAGTAAATTCACGATACCATCAGGTGAAATAACAAGACTACTATAATCAATTTTAATCTTATCAAAGATTGTTCTATATAAGTTAGAAGCTAAGAGCTTAGTCTCTTCAATAGTTCTCTCTTTTTTCATAATACTTTGTCTATAAACACGAATAGCATCATCAATATCGCTTCTACTTTTAGTTAACCTATAAAAATTTAATTGACGTTTTTTATCAAAGGTAAAAACATAATAATGCTTCTTAGTTTTTACAAAATCAAGATAAAGTTCATTCGCATACAAGACATCACTAAATTCTTCAATATATCTATTAGTATTTAAAACATCAATATTAAAAGTACTGTATTTATAATCTTGAAAACCATTTAAATAGATTTCTATTTGATTTTTATCTTTTTCTAGCTCTTTAATTTGTTCCTGTTTTTGTTCAGAAAAATCTTCAGGACTTGAAATTTGTTCGATAAATAGTTGAGATAAAATTCTTTTTTTTTCAAAAAATAAATCTATCTTTTTTTTAAGTGTTTCATCTTTTGTACTTGTTTTTAAAGCCATAAAATTACGTTCTTTATGAGAGATTTCTCCTTTTAAACTTAGCCATAATGCAAAGCTGTCTTCTATATTTTTTTGATAATTTTTAGATTTATTTTCTTTAGCCTCAAAAGTTATGTCAAGTAAATATTCTAAGGTGTATGCTTTTTTGTGTAAAAAATAAGTTTTTTCCCTATTCGTTAAATGTTTAAAAGAAAGGTCTCGTAGTTCTAAAAAAAGGTTAGATGCTTTATGTTCGTATGCATAAGCCAAAGCATAATTTTTCAACCCATAATAAACCTTACTAATATCATGATAAAGTTCTGCATTAAATTCTCTCTTCTGCTCTTCATCTAAAATATCATCATGTTTACATTTTATCGCTTTTTTATAATAACTCAAAGCAAGAGGAAAGTTATTTTGCAAAGCATAAATAGAAGCCATATCAGCATAGAGTTCTATAAATACTGGTGCTATTTCACTTGGGTTTAACATTGCCTCAAAATTAGAATGATAAATCTCTTTGTAAAGATAGCCATAGTACCCATCATCATTTTTTGCAAAATGTCGTTTTTTATAAATGGATAAAGATTTATCTAAAAGTTCGAATGCCTTTGAATATTGTTCTAATGATTTATAGCTCTTAGATAAACTATGATAATAGGATGCTTTCTCTACTTCTGAAAAAGCTATATTCTCCTTGAGTAAAGCTAAACCTTGTTTTGAAAAATCTAAAGCTTTCGAATAGTGTTTCATTTTCAAGTATATATTACTTATATCAAAATATTTTTGAGGGTTTTGAAGATTATTTTTTTTAGAAATTCGTAAAGACTCTTTTGCATAAAATAAAGCATTTTTAATATACCTCTCATGCACCAAAAACTGACTCAATCCTTCATATATTTGAGAGATTTTACTGTAAAAATTAGCTCGTTCAAGGTTTTCTATATTTGATTTTTTTGAAAATCTTAGGGCTTGTTCCAAATAACTAAGAGACACGGTTAATGACTCTTCTTTTAAGTAAAAAAAACTCATATTAGCATAAGCAATAATCGTACGTATGTCATTGTCTCCAAAAAGTTTTTTAGAGATAGCTAAAGCTTTTTCTTCAAAATGCATGGGAGATTCAGAAGCATTGGGTTCTTTGTATCTTGTATTTGTCCCTGCTATGGAGTTATTAAAAGTAAGATAATAAGCAACTTCTCTATAAGCAACTAAAGTTTCAAGACTTTCTTCTTTAAATACTTGTCGTGAGACCCATAAAGCTTTTTTAGCCGATTCAAGTGCTTTACGTGTGTCTTTTTCAAGAAAGAACTCATTGCTTTCTTGAAGTACTTTTTGATAACTTTCAGGACTAACTTTAGGTGTGTCAAATACACTAATTTTAATGTAAGTGGGGTCTTCTCTTTTTTTAGCTGATTCTTGTTGAATATTCTTTATGGAATATTCAAACTTGGTACTTAAATCTTGAAACTCTTTAATCAAGTTTTCATCTAAATTAGCTTCGCTTGAAATAATTATAAATAAAAAAGAGAATAAAATTCTCAACTAATCATCCATTTGTGTAATACTAGAAATTCTTTCTAACATTTCGTAATTAACTTGTAACTGTACTTCATTTACTGCACCTAAAATCTTTTTGACTTCATTTTTATCAAGTTTTTTTCGTGAACAAATTCCAAAATTAAAAAGCTCTTTATTCATATTATTTGATTTTGAAACCCTAGAAAAAAGAAAAACATTGTAAAAAACTCGAGAATTATCAAAAGTAATTGAAGTTATGTTCTTACTCCCAGTACTCTCTTTTAAAATAATGGACTGATTTTGCCCTACATGTAAAGTTCCTTTATTGTCATGTTCATCTATTACCGAATAATCATCATAGAAAACCGTCTTAGTCTCCCAAACATCAGTAAGATTTGAATTTGAAGGATAACTATACATGTACCATTCACCTGTAAGTTTGTCCATAACTTCCTGATTAGTAGAAAAAGTAGTAGCTGATTGAGATTTTTGACTTAAAAGAAAATCTATTTTTTCTGCACTATCCACGCCCTTGTCTTTAAAAATTTCTATGGGAATATCATAGGCAAAACAAATAGCATAAAGATGAATATTCCGTAATCTATTACTGTCTTCATAATGATTTTTAATTTGAGAGATTAAACTGGAAGTCACGCCTAATTCTTTAGCAATATCTTTAGTTACTAACCCCAATGTCTTTATTACGTATGCTAATTTAACCTCATTTGAATCTAAAATCTTCTCATCGTCTTTAATATCCTGATACTTTATACTCACTCCACACTCCTTAATTTATAAACTCAATTTATTTATATTTATTAAAATTAACTAGAAATTAACTAGAAATTTCTAAGATATATTTACTCATAAATATTATAATCACTCTTGAAACTTATTTGAAGTTTAGGGATAGCATTAGCTTAAATATTTTCTTTTGAACTTTAAATATTATAGCAAGTTATCTTATAAAATTTCAATAAGTTTCAACCAAAAGTCATTAGTAAAGGTTAAAGATGCTTGGAAAAATCGTTTTATTTGATGAATATAGCAATGAAGGGAAAATAGAAGGTGACAATAAAAAACTATATGATTTTCATATAGGTGAATGGTTAAGTAGTAAACACATTAAACTCAATCAAAATGTTTCTTATGAAGTAGAAGAAAATGAAGCACGAAATATCTCACCGTATCTACCAAATAGTCAACATAATATCCATTTAAACATCAAGATTTTAATCGTTGAATAAAAATATGTAAGAGTTTATTTTTAAAAACTTTTACATATACCTATCTTAACACGTAGGTAAATCAATTTTAAAGGGTTTTCAATGAACATAACAAAGAGTTTAGTAATTGTAAGTACAGCTACTATTTTATTTACAGGGTGTGTGGGGGAACTAGCATCATTGGCAAGTAATGCAGGTACTATCATGAACAATGGAACTCAAGCATTCAACATGTTTCAGTCGGTTGAAGTAAGTGGTGCCAAAAATAAGGGCTTTGAAGATAAAGATTTTAAAAATTTAAATTCAGTAGCAATCAAATTTAATTCAAGTGGGGAATGGTGGGGAAAAAGTTCCAGTGCTTTTGCAGACAATGTTGAAACACAACTCATGAAAATTGGCTTAGATACTTTTAAATACAGTAACAGTGATAACCATATCGTTAGCAACAAAACACAATCAATTCGTTCACTAGCAACAAGTCTAAGAAAAGAAAATGTTCAAGCTCTAGTTTCAGGAACAGTCACAGGGTCACATAAATTTTCAAGCTCTTTTGGAAGTTCTGAAAGCAAAGTATTAATTACCGAAGTAAGTTTTTCACTGGTTAGTACTGACAATGGAAAAACAATGGCATCCGTCAATCTAGGCTATAAAAAAGGTGTCTCTGCCATTGAAGCTTCAAAAGATATTTCAAAAGCCTTAAAAGCCTTAATTGACTATCCAAATATGGATATTTCAAAAGCATTTGAGAAGATTAAATAAAGTATCAAGTTTAAGAAAGGATGAAAAATATACCACTATTAATAGCCTTAATAACTTTTTTTACTGGGATACTTTACTATTTACTTTTTCGAGAACCAACATTACTAACAACTTCAATAGGAATTAGAAGTTTTTCTTTAGGAGTAAACCCATTACTTGGTTGGTTTCCAAGTTTTGTACATCAACTTTCTTTTATACTTTTAAGTTGGTTAGCTGTCGATAGACAATATCCCTGGCAAATATTATTTACATGGTTAACTATTAACATTGTTTTTGAAATAGGACAAGGTTTAGACCAAGTTTATTTCATAAATTTTCCTCATGTTCTTCAATTATATTTTCAAAGAGGAACATACAGTCATTCGGACATATTAGCCATTTGCATTGCTACCGTAGTAGCTTATATTATCATGAATAAATATACAAAAAAGGAATTATCATGAATATTTATTTTAAGTTTTTGAAATTATTTTTAGTCTTAAGTATTGGAGTTTTATTTTTAGTTGGTTCAGGTGGTGGAGGTGACGACTCTGAAAGCCCTTCACGTGTTTACAGTGTGAATGCAGGAGAAAATAAAACGGTTGAGATTAATCAGCAAATTAGTTTAACAGGAAGTGCAAATTTTGAAGGTACTTATGAATGGAAAGAAGGAGAAAAAGTTTTAGCAACTACGAAATTTTTTAATTATGAAGCAAAGACATTGGGAGAACATACACTTTATTTTCATGCTAGAGTACCCAATACCGATATTCATAGTAGTGCATTGATGACATTAACGGTCATTGAATCAAATACTTCAGATGGAACAAATCAAGCTCCAACTGCGAATGCAGGAATAGATAAATCTGTATTTGTTAATGCATCGGTTAAACTTACAGGAGTAGGAACAGACAGTGATGGAAGCATTGTAGACTATGAATGGAAAAAAGGTAATGATGTCTTAGCTACTACAGCATCATTTGTTTATACACCAGATGTAGTTGGTAAAGATATACTCATCTTAACTGTTACTGATAATGATGGTGATTCTACTTCTGATAGTATGACTGTTACTGTAAAAAAAGTAGTAGTAGGAAATCAACCCCCTATAGCCAATGCAGGAACAGACAAATCTGTAACAGTTAATGACGCTATTACCATAACAGGAGTAGCGAGTGATAGTGATGGAAGTATTGTAAGTTATGAGTGGAAAAAAGGTAATGATGTCTTAGCTACTACAGCTTCATTTGTTTACACTCCAAAAGTAGTGGGTACTGATACCCTGATTTTTACGGCAACAGATGATGAAGACTCTAAAAGTAGTGATAGCATGATTGTGACGGTTAATAAGGGAACAAGCACTAATAAACCTCTTGTCTTAACTGTCTTGATTGGTGCAGACCAATTAGAATTTGTAGATAATTTTATTTTAAAAGTTAGAACTGATTTAGGTCTTTCTTATAATTATAATATTGATTGGGGAGACAGTAAAACAAGTCAAGGTATTACAGGAGATGCTCAACATCAATATACCCAGCCTGGAACATATAGCATAAAAATAGATGGTAACTTTCCTGCGTTCAATTTTGTACCTGCTACTTTTTCAAGTTTAATTTCTTTAGACCAATGGGGTTCAATTAAATGGAAAAATATGCAAGGAGCATTCAAACATTGTAACAACTTAGTAATTAATGCTACAGATGTACCTGATTTTTCAGAAGTCAATGATACCTCAAGTATGTTTGAAGATGCTTCAGCCTCTTGTTATCCTCAAAGTATGTCACAATGGGATATGTCTTTAGTTAAAGATATGAATAATATGTTTAAAGTTACTCAAGCATATATAACTACTCCTCTATTGACTCAAGATATAAGTAATTGGAATGTTTCAAATGTTATTAATATGGAAGATATGTTTTATGGCTCTCTTTATGATGGAGACTTTAGTAAATGGAATATTAGCAAAGTAGACAATATGGATAATATGTTTCATGGGTCAAAACTTTCAACAGAAAATTATGATAAGTTATTGATTTCATGGTCAAAACTTGAACTACAAGCCAATGTAATTTTTGGAGCAAATACAGGTACGCAATACACTAATAATGCACGAAAAGAACGAAAAATACTACAAACTAAATTTCATTGGACAATAGAAGATGGAGGTATAGATATTGAACAACTTGGAAGCTTTAAACCCTTTATAGGCATATGGGAAACAAGAGAATATCAAAATAATCATAAGATAACCATACCTAGAACTACAACTGTTTTAACAGTAGGAGTTTATCAATATAATGTTGATTGGGGAGATGGAACAAATGATACAAATGTAACCGAATCAAAAACACATACTTATGCATCAGAAGGTAATTATACTATTTCTATTTCAGGTAATTACCCTTATTACGATACAGATGTTAGAAGTGTATTTGGTAATTTACTTGATATCACACAATGGGGAGACAATGAATGGCACTCAATGAAACTCTCTTTTGGAAAACTCCTGAAAATATCGGCTACAGATGCACCTAACCTCTCTGCTGTTAGAGATATGTCACGTATGTTTGCGAATGCACAATCTTTTAACAGTCCCATTAATCATTGGGATACCTCTATGGTTACCAATATGGATTATATGTTTTATAAGACGACAAAATTCAATCAAGATATCAGCTCATGGGATGTGTCTAAGGTTACGAGTATGAGAAGTCTATTTCAAAGTGCAGAAAATTTTAATCAAGATATTAGTTCATGGAATGTTTCTAATGTTATAGATATGTACTATATTTTTGCCTCTGCAACAAATTTTAATCAAGATATCAGTTCATGGGATGTTTCTAAACTAACGAATATGAGAGGCTTCTTTAATGATGCAACAAGTTTTAACCAAGACTTATCTTCTTGGGACACATCTAACATTACTTCTATGCATAGAATTTTTAAAGATGCAACAAGCTTTAATCAAGACCTAAGTTCTTGGAATCTTGCTAAAAATACCTATATTACGCTTAATGGTTCAAATATGTCAACCACTAACTATAGTAATCTATTAATATCAATGGCAAATCAAGATATAGCAGAAAATGGATTTTTAAACGCTGGTAGTATTCAGTACAATCAAGAAGCACAAAGTGCTAGGTTTAAACTTATCAATCAGTATAATTGGACTATTAATGATGGAGGGTTAGAATAGTAAGCAATTTTATCACATCT
>DQTE01000025.1 GCA_015662905.1 Crocinitomix sp.
ATGTCTTTATAACTATCTGGTACAAAACTTGACATATCAATGCGTAACATCCCATTTTCACAAAAGTAAGAAAGTGTTTTTTCAAAAGGTTGTTCGTCTTTTTTTGGTTTTGCGCTTTCTGATTTTACGTGCAAAACATATTCAATTGCCTCATTTGTATATATAACATCTTCAACTAATGTAGTGCTAATGTTTTCCAGTTTATCTTTTTTGTTGTACTCATTATACACCCATTTATAGCCTTTAACTAAAGGGTAAAATGTATTACAATTGTCATTATCTGAATATTGATTTAAAGATAGACCCAAAAAAGAAATAACAAACAGTGAAAAAACCTTAGTTTTCATAACAAGTGATATTTTAATATATTGAACACAAAGATAATAATAAATTATGGTTTTATAGTTCAAAATATTGATTATAAATTGTACTTTTGCAATGTAAAAATTTTATAGTATTATGTCTGTAGTTGAAGAAAAAACAATGATAGCTGAAGTTTTAGAAACTTTAGGAATAAAAAATAACAACCGTGGTGCCTCAACAGGTAGCCATTGGTTTAACACAAGAGGTGAAAAAATAGATTCTTTTTCGCCTGTAGATGGAGAATATATTGCCTCTGTTAATTCGGCCTCTGAGGTAGATTTTGAGGCTGTAGTTTTAAAAGCGCAAGAAGCTTTTAAAGCGTGGAGAAAAATACCTGCACCCAAAAGAGGTGAGGTGGTAAGACAGTTAGGAAATAAATTAAGAGAATACAAAGAACCTTTAGGTAAATTAGTATCCTATGAAATGGGAAAATCTTTGCAAGAAGGCTTAGGAGAGGTTCAAGAAATGATTGATATTTGTGATTTTGCCGTAGGTTTATCCAGACAATTAGACGGTTCTACTCTACAGTCAGAAAGACCCTTGCACCGAATGTATGACCAATATCATCCGTTAGGAATTGTTGGTATTATCTCTGCTTTTAACTTTCCTGTTGCTGTGTGGTGTTGGAACACTGCTTTAGCTTGGATTTGTGGAGATGTTACCATTTGGAAACCATCAGAAAAAGTACCATTGTGTGCCATAGCTTGTCAAAACATAGCGGCTGAAGTGTTTGCAGAAAATAATGTGCCTGAAGGGGTTTCTTCTGTTGTTATTGGAGACTTAGAAATAGGTAAATTAATGACTTCAGACAAACGTATTCCTTTAGTATCTGCTACAGGTTCTATCAGAATGGGGAAATCAGTTGGTGAAACCGTTGCAAAGCGTTTAGGAAAATCAATTTTAGAATTAGGAGGAAATAATGCTATTATCATAACACCAACCGCTAATATGGAAATGGTTATTCCTGGTGTAGTGTTTGGTGCTGTTGGGACATCTGGCCAAAGATGCACTTCTACAAGACGATTGATTATTCACGAGTCTATATATGATAAAGTTAAAGACATTTTGAAAAATGCTTATAAACAAATTAAAATAGGTTCACCTTTAGATGAGTCTAACCATATGGGGCCTTTGATTGACCAACAAGCGGTTGATATTTATTTAAAAGCCATAGAAGAGGTAAAACGTGAGGGGGGAACAATGTTGGTAGAAGGAGAGAAATTAGAAGGAGAAGCATATAAATCAGGATGTTATGTGTCACCGTCTATTGCAGAGGTAGAAAACCATTATAACATTGTACAAAATGAAACTTTTGCTCCTTTATTATACATTATGAAATACAGCGGTGGTGTTGAAAACGCCATTGAACTGCAAAATGGTGTAGTACAAGGATTGTCATCATCAATTTTTACCGATAGCGTTAGAGAATCAGAATTATTTTTATCATACGCAGGGTCTGATTGTGGTATTGCAAATGTAAACATTGGCACTTCTGGTGCAGAAATTGGTGGTGCTTTTGGTGGCGAAAAAGAAACAGGCGGTGGACGTGAATCCGGTTCTGATGCTTGGAAAGCTTATATGAGAAGACAAACCAATACCATTAATTATTCAACTGAATTACCTTTGGCGCAAGGTATAAAGTTTGATTTTTAATGACCTATAAATAACTACTTTAAAAGCTACTTGTTTCATTAAATAAGTGGCTTTTTTGTTGTGAAAGATAAACTTAATCTCCAAAAAACATAAACCATTAGCACAAATGCTATTGGATAAATAGGGTGCATATAGCGAGTTTCATTCATTCTTTGGAAAAATATGAGGTAAAATGTATAACCAAAAACTATAAAAGAAAGTACACGTATTAAAACCTCAAACTTAAACAACCAAAGCCATAACGACATAAAAATACTAATAGAAAACACTAAAAAAGATAACCACCGTAATACTTCCATCCAAAAATTGCCCCTAAAAGTGTTTTGAAAAATGTATAAATTCAAATTTGAGTGTACTGCCGTTTTTTTATACGATTTTAAGGGCGTGATAAATAAATTTGTTAGCCATAATTCCTTTTTAAGTCGTGTTTTAAATTGATTAACTGTGTTGATAAAATCTTGCTCTTCTTTAAGCAAAGTAGTGGGCATAAACATTTTTTTATTGTAAAATGTTTTTTGTTTTTGTATAGTATTATGATAATCCACAAATAACTGATGCCATTCTTTTTTTGGTATTATTTTTTTAACCTTTTTTGGGATAAAGTTAACCGCATTAATAAAGTGTTTTTGATGAATAGTTCCGTTAATTGTATTAGTCCATATAGGCACTAAACTTTGATGTAAATTCTCTGGTTTATGTTCCCAAATTCTATAAAGTTCGCTTAATGCTTGATGAGTTGGGCGAAAAATAGTGTTATTGGTATTGTCATAAATAGGGTGTAAGGCTATTATTTGATTTGAAATTTTATAATTTCTAACCATCCATATTCCAAAACCCGAAAAAGCAATTAAACCATACAAAACTATTTTTTTAAATGATTCCAATTTTAAACCCATTTTAAAAACAATAAATAAAGGATAACTCATAACTAAAGGTAACAGTTGTGGTCTTGTCAAAAGTAAAACCATACCCAAAACTGCCACTAAAAAATGATTTGTTTTATGCTGTATATGTGCGTTAATTTTAAATAAATAATAAAGAAACATAATTACTAAAAAAGGGGTTATCCCTTCGGTGATATTATAAAATACAAATCCGTAAGCTGAGGGCAATAATCCGTACAAACTCGCTAAAACAAGAGACATAAGTTTTTGGTTGGTAATTATGAATAATATCTTACCTAACATATACACTCCAACACCAAATAATAAGGTTTGAAACAGCATTAAAAACCCAATAGCGTTATCCTTAAATAGGATTTTAAATATTAAATAAATTCCGCCATACCCTGGGCTACGTTGATAGTAGGTAGAATAACCATAAAAATTATCTTTCCATTGCCCTGTTTTAAGGTAATTTTCTGCTGGCCTAATATAACCTGCATCATCTGCCGTGGTTACCTTTTGATGATTTAACCATTCAATTTGACTTTGATTATACAAGTGCTTGATGTTTATTTTATTAACAACAAAAGCCAAAGCCATGCAAACAAATGCAATAATTATAAGTTTTTGATTAAAGTTTATTTTTTGAATCATCAATGACGAATTTATAGATTTTTTAGAAATACAACCTTATAAAAATTCATTACTTTTGCGTTTCAATGGATTTAGACGATTTAAAATCTTTAATAACAGAATCTACACAAGCACAAGAGGTTGTAAAACATTTGCAGTCGTCAGATGCTAAAGTGTCCTTAAATGGTTTGTTTGGATCTTATACTTCTGCTTTTATAGACAGTATTATCCACCAACAACACAATCATCATTTAATAATTTTAAATAATAAGGAAGAGGCCGCCTATTTTTTAAATGATATTCATTCTTTAAATTCTAAAAATAATCATAACATTTTATTTTTTCCGCATTCTTACAAAAGACCTTATCAAACCGAACAAACAGATAATGCCAATGTAGTGGCAAGGGCAGAAGTAATGGAACGCATAAATAGAGGCTCAAAATCTAAGACTCAACTTACGATTGTTACCTATCCAAAAGCACTTTTTGAAAAAATTATTACTAAAAAACAATTTGCTAAAACTATTTTAGAAATAAAAAAAGGCGTAGAATATTCCATAGATTTTATTAATGAACTACTTATTGAATATAAGTTCGACAAGGTAGATTTTGTATATGAACCAGGACAATTTGCTGTACGTGGTGGTATTGTTGATGTTTTTTCTTATTCAAACGATCAACCATACAGAATTGAGTTTTTTGGTGACGAAGTAGAATCTATACGAACCTTTGACCCCGTTAATCAATTGTCCATTAGCCAACATAACAGAATGACGGTTGTACCAAATATTCAAACAACCATTGAGGACGAACAAAGGGTTTCTTTTTTAGAGTTTTTTGGAAACAAAACTACTTTATGGATTAAAGATGTAATGTTTGCAAAAGGGGTTTTAGAGGTTGAATATCAAAAAGCGTTAGAGATATATAACGAATTGCCCGATACGCCAACCAAAGCCTCTGCGCCAAGTTTTTTATTTTTAGATAAAGTACATTTTGAACACCTTATCAAACAGCAGCAAGTTGTTGAGTTTGGCAGTAAAGAAAATTTCGAATCTAACTCTGTTCACTTTAACATATCGCCTCAACCCACCTTTAATAAAAACTTTGATTTACTCATAGAAAACCTTGAATCATTAAAACAACAAGGGTTTAAAACACTTATAGTTTCAAATCAACCTAAACAAATTGAACGTATTTATACCGTTTTTGAAGACTTAGAGGCAAACGTAGATTTTTCAACCTTAAACCTTTCGTTCCACCAAGGGTTTATTAACAACGATTTAAGAATAGCTTGTTATACTGACCATCAAATTTTTGAACGTTATCACCGTTTTAAATTAAAAGATGGATTTAGAAAAAACAAACAAGCATTAACACTCAAAGAGGTGTATAATTTAAACAAAGGTGATTTTGTAACGCACATTGACCACGGTATAGGGCGTTTTTCAGGGCTTGAAATTATTGATGTAAACGGTAAACCTCAAGAAGCCATCAGATTGGTATATAAAGATAATGATGTGCTATATGTATCCATTCATTCCTTACACCGCATTTCAAAATATACAGGAAAAGATGGTACACAGCCCAAACTTAATAAAATTGGGTCGCCACAATGGGATAAAGTTAAAAAGAAAACCAAGTCAAAAGTTAAAGAAATAGCTTATGATTTGATAAAACTATACGCCAAACGTAAACAACAAAAAGGATTTGCTTTTTCGCCCGATAATTACCTTCAAAATGAATTAGAAGCCAGTTTCTTTTTTGAAGATACTCCCGACCAATTGAAAGCTACACTTGCCATCAAAGAGGATATGGAAAAAGAAGCACCAATGGATAGGTTAATTTGTGGTGACGTTGGGTTTGGCAAAACAGAGGTGGCTATTAGAGCTGCTTTTAAAGCCGTATGTGACAATAAACAAGTGGCTGTTTTAGTGCCTACAACAATTTTGTCTTTACAGCACTATAAAACATTTTCAGATCGCTTAAAGAATTTTCCTTGTACGGTAGACTACATTAATAGATTTAAAAGTGCCAAACAAATTACCGAAACTATTAATAGATTAAAAGACGGTAAAATAGATATTTTAATAGGTACACACGCCATTGTTGGAAAACGGATTAAATTTAAAGATTTAGGTTTATTAATAATAGATGAAGAACAAAAATTTGGGGTAGGTGTAAAAGACAAACTAAAAACATTAAAAGCTAACGTAGATACTTTAACATTAACAGCCACACCAATTCCACGAACTTTACAATTTTCTTTGATGGGTGCAAGGGATTTATCTATCATTAACACCCCCCCTCCTAACAGACAACCTATTGAAACGGAAGTGATTAGTTTAAATGAAGAAATTATTCGTGATGCTATTACTTATGAAGTACAAAGAGGTGGGCAAGTGTTTTTTATACACAATAGAGTACAAAACATACACGAAGTGGCTGGTATGATTCAACGACTTTGCCCTGGTATAAGAATAGGCGTTGGACACGGACAAATGGACGGAAAAAAACTTGAAAAAGTAATGATGGAATTTATTAATGGCAACTATGATGTTTTAGTTGCTACCACCATTATTGAATCTGGGATTGACGTATCAAATGCAAACACCATTATTATTAACCAAGCACAAAATTTTGGATTAAGTGATTTACATCAAATGAGAGGCAGAGTTGGACGTTCAAACAAAAAAGCGTTTTGCTACTTAATAGCACCACCAATGCACACTCTTCCGTCTGATTCACGTAAAAGATTAGAAGCTATTTCTCACTTTACTGATTTGGGTTCAGGTTTTAATATATCAATGAGAGATTTAGACATACGTGGGGCAGGAAACCTACTTGGGGGCGAACAAACTGGTTTTATCTCTGACATAGGGTTTGAAATGTATCAGAGAATTTTAAATGAAGCATTACAAGAGTTAAGAGAAGAAGAATTTAAAGACTTGTTTGAAAACGAAAATGAAGCTCTGGAAGGTAAAGCGTTTGTTCAAGATACTATTTTAGAAACAGATTTAGAATTGTTATTGCCTGACGACTATGTTAACAATGTTTCCGAGCGATTATCACTTTATCAAGATTTAGACCATTGTAAAAACGAAGAAGAATTAGCTAAATTTATCCAAGAATTAGAAGACCGTTTTGGTAAGCTGCCCCAACCAGCTATTGAGTTATGCGAATCCATAAAATTACGTTGGTTAGCCAAACAAATTGGTTTTGAAAAGTTGGTTATAAAAGGTGAAAAAATGATTGGTTACTTTGTATATAAACAAGATTCTCCTTATTACGAGTCTCCGCAGTTTACACGTGTACTTAACTACATACAAACTAACCCAAAAGAGTGTAAGATGAACGAAAAAAACCATAAATTACGCCTTATTTACACTAATATTAACAGTATAGAAAAAGCATTGAGCAGGTTAAGCGAAATTTAGGTTTTATGCCTGTTTCATCAAAACAACCGATATAAATCAGTTTAAAATTAAATTGGTTACACCCCCTTTTTAATCATTTTGGTTAATTTAATAACAAGGTCTGTAAACAATATTTTAGGATTTGCATTACGTTCTAAATGATAGTAAGATTGATTAAACTCATTGGTTAAAAGCGTAACGTTTTGATTGTTGATAAATCTGGCAAACTTCTGTAAAAAATTAATTTCTTCAATTCTTAAGTTTTTAGAGTCTTCAGCTAAATAGTTAGTCATTAAACTTTCTCTAAAAATATGTAAACCGTATAACAAAAAATTCTTTTGGTTTTCTTTGTCTTGAGCGGCTAAACTTTCTGCTACTTCTATCAATTTAAGGGCATCAATGGTATAAGCTGCACGCATTAAACTTACAAACAACTCAAAATAAATGTGTTGTGCTTTGTCACCTTTTATCATTTTAATGGCTTCCACCAAACTACCTTGCGATAAATTGGAAATGGTTTGAGCGTTAGCATCATCAATTTGATAAT
>DQTE01000086.1 GCA_015662905.1 Crocinitomix sp.
GTCTATCAATGTATTAACTTAAAAAATGTGCGAAGTCAGGAAAAGAAAACCTATTAGAATTTAAAAAACATTTAGAGCAAGTGTTATTAGCAAAAAACGTATTTATTGACGATTCTTTTAGAGAATTAGCTCGGTAATTCCCTTTTGATTGAATTTTACTTTCTTTTGGTAGATTTCAAGTGTAGCTTCTTGCCCTAATACAACCGCTCTGTTATCCTCAATATGACCTGCTGGAAAATTAAAACACACCGGAATCTTTAAATGCTCAACATGCTCTAAAACAACATCTATCAGTGTTTTACCAAATGAAGGATTGGTGTCTTTTATATCCGTAAACCCTCCTACCATCAATCCAACAACACCTTGTAACTTTCCTGATTTTTTCAATCCCCACATCATTCTGTCAATGGCATAAATGGATTCTGCTAAATCTTCTATAAAAAGAATTTTTCCTTTATAGCTCACGTCAGAATCTGTCCCTATTAAAGAATGTAAAATACTTAAATTTCCTCCTACAACTTTGGCCGTAACTTGTCCTTGGATATTTTGAGGGTGTGAACCAAATTTATAAGAAACTTCTTTACCATTAAACACATCTATTAAAGACTGTAAACTATCATTAGTGTTTATTTTAAAGTTTAAAGGGGTGGTAGAATGTACTGTTGGTATTCCAAAATGACTTTGTATGTGGTTGTGAAACACAGTTACATCACTAAAACCAAAAATAGGTTTAGGACATTTTTTAAATTTTGTAAAGTCTATTTTGTCTATAATTCTAATACTCCCATATCCCCCTCTGGCACACAAAACAATATCTACATCATCATCATCAATAGCTCTTTGAAAATCTATTGCTCTTTCCCTATCAGTACCCGAAAAATAGTAATGTTGCCCTAAACAATACTCTCCAATCTCTACTCTAAAACCGTTATTTTCAAGAAAAGATTTTGCATCAAATACAATTTTCTTATCTATAAATTTAGCTGGCGCAATTATTCTTATGGTTTTCATTGGGTTTAAAGTTAATAAAATATAAGCGTAAGCCTACATCATAACTATAATATTTATACCTTGCTGTAACTTTTTAAAAGTATCAAACGTCATAAAGACAACCTAACGAAAAAATGACTGTAAAAGAGTATAATACTGCGGTTGATGATTTTGCTGACAATATATATAGATTTGTTTTAAAACATCTCAAAAATGTTGACGCGACTAAAGATGTAGTACAAGATACTTTTGCTAAAGTTTGGGTTAAACACAAAAACATAAGTGCACAAAAAGTAAAATCTTATCTATTTACAACGGCTTACAACACTCTAATTGACGTATTAAGAAAAGAAAAATACAATGAAGACATTGAACAACTTGACAAACATTTTAACCAAAGAGCAACAAAAAATATTGACCTACAAGAAATATTGCACTCTGCTTTGAACCAATTACCTGAAATTCAAAAAACAGTTATTTTATTAAGAGATTATGAAGGTTATGACTATGCCGAAATTGGAAAAATAACCCATTTAAAAGAGAGTCAAGTTAAAGTATATATTTTTAGAGCACGAAAAAAATTAAAACAAATTTTAGTAAGTGTAGAAGCTGTATTAGAAGTGTAATGAAAAAAATTACAACATACAATTTTGAGGCATTTTACCTTGACTACTTAGAAGGTAACCTATCTATAAACGAGGAGGATTTATTGTTTAACTTTTTAAATCAGCATCCCGAATTAAAAGCTGAATTAGAACTTTACAATGACATTTTAGATTTTAAACTGTCTCCAAATTATCAATCGGCACTAAAAGTCAGCGATAAAGAAGCTTTAAAACGTAACCCTAATGATATGAGCTTAAATAATGTTGATGACTTTATCATTGCTGATATGGAACACCAACTTAAACCAAGTCAACAAAAAGAATTAAAGTACTTTATTAAACAACACCAATTACAACAAAAAGTAAAAGCATACAACGCTACCAAATTACACCCTAACTTTGCAGAGGTTTATCCAAATAAAGAAAAGCTAAAACATCACACAAGGGTTGTTCCTCTTTGGTTTAAACTAAGTGCAGCGGCAGCTTTATTGGCTTTATTGTTTAATGTGTTTAATCCTAATCAGCCTACATACAGGCTCCGACAAGCAAAATATCAGAAAGAATTTACAGTTCCCGCTATTAATAAAAAACTGATAACGCCTAAAAGCAATCAGAAGAGCAAAAAAACCACACAGTTTATAACTGTTAATCAAAGCATTTCAACCCATAAAAAAACACCAAAGTATCAACAAACAAAAGATGTTATAATTAATACACAAACAAAAGGTGTTTCTCAAAATCAAATAGTAGTGCACAAAAAAAATGTCGTAACCATAGATACCCTAAACAATGCTAAAAAACTACACGATAGCACACTAACGCTTGTGCCCTATCAAAAAGGAGATGTTGAGGAACAACAGATGACTAATCTATCTAAAAATAAAACAACTACAAACATTAAATTGGTAGATATGTATCCTCCTGTGACCAAAGCTTTAAATAATTTAACCGGATTAGACATCACCGCAAAAAAATCTACACCAAATAGTGACTATGATGTCACTCAAATAAAAATTGGAAAGATTTCTTTTGAAAGAAAAAAGAAAAAATAATGTACATTTGCCAAAAAATCACTTTATGGCAACTCAAGACGATAAGTTAAAAGACATTATAGGACACGCAAAAGAATTTGGTTTTATTTTTCCAAGCAGTGAAATTTATGACGGATTAAGTGCTACTTACGATTATGGTCAGTTAGGAGTTGAGCTAAAAAATAATATAAAAAATTACTGGTGGAAATCAATGGTGCATTTACATGAAAACATTGTGGGTATAGACGCTGCTATTTTTATGCACCCAGAAACTTGGAAAGCAAGTGGGCATGTTGACGCCTTTAACGATCCATTAATTGATAACAAAGATTCAAAAAAACGCTATAGAGCAGATGTGTTGATAGAAGAACACATTGAAAAAATTAGAACAAAAATTAATAAAGATGTAGCAAAAGGTTTAAAACGTTTTGGAAAAGATTTTAACGAACAAGAGTTTAGAGCTACAAACCCTAATGTATTAAGGCGAGAGGCTGAGATTAAATCAATTGAAGATAGAATGCGTGAGGGGCTTGAAAAAGAGAATTTAGATGCCATAAAACAGCTGATAGAAGATTTAGGTATTGCCTGTCCTATTAGTGGTTCAAAAAACTGGACAGATGTAAAACAATTTAACTTAATGTTTTCAACCGAATTAGGTTCGGTATCTGGAGAGTCGGCAAAAATTTATTTAAGACCAGAAACCGCTCAAGGTATTTTTGTTAATTTTTTAAACGTTCAAAAATCAGGACGAATGAAAATACCTTTTGGCATTGCTCAAATAGGAAAAGCCTTTAGAAACGAAATTGTTGCCCGACAGTTTATTTTTAGAATGCGTGAATTTGAACAAATGGAAATGCAATTTTTTGTGCGTCCTGGTGAGGAGATGAGGTGGTATGAACATTGGAAAGCCTTTAGAATAAATTGGCATAAAGTATTGGGGGGAGATGAGTCTAATTACAGATTTCACGACCACATTAAACTTGCACATTATGCCAACGCTGCCTCTGACATTGAATTTAATTTCCCAATGGGATTTAAAGAGTTGGAAGGTATTCATTCAAGAACAGATTTTGATTTAAAACAACATGAAAAGCACAGTGGTAAAAAACTGCGCTATTTTGACCCAGAAATTAATAAATCTTATGTGCCTTATGTAATAGAAACGTCTATTGGTTTAGACCGGATGTTTTTGTCTGTTTTAACAATGGCTTATAAAGAAGAAACATTGGAAGATGGTACTAAAAGAACAGTCTTAGCTTTACCTCCTGCGCTTGCGCCATACAAGGTTGCGGTGATGCCTCTAACCAAAAAAGATGGGTTACCTGATAAAGCAAGAGAAATTATATCACGTTTAAAAGTTGACTTTAATTGCCAATATGACGAAAAAGATTCTATTGGTAAACGTTACAGACGTCAAGATGTTATTGGAACGCCTTTTTCGGTAACAGTTGACCATCAAACATTAGAGGACAATACAGTAACTATTAGAGATAGGGATACAATGGCACAAGAAAGGGTAGCTATTGCTGATTTACATCAAATAATAGACAACAAAGTAAGTTTACGTAACTTGCTAAAACAGTTGTAGTCTTAATTAAGGACAGTAACATTTGTCACTAATTGTTTATAAAACACTAACTACTTTTGTTATAAATTAACATCAAATTTATGGCAAAAGTTGTAATTATAGGAGCTGGGGTTTCAGGGCATACAGCTGTCTCTTTTCTTAGAAAAAACCTTTCAAAACAACATGAGGTAGTAATGATTTCACCAAATAGTAACTACCAATGGATTCCATCAAACATCTGGATAGGTGTTGGAAGAATGACAGAAAAACACACAATTTTCCCCTTAGCACCACTGTATAAAAAGAAAAAGATTACTTTTATTCAAGCAAAAGTAACTACATTTCATCCTGAGGGAGATAATGAAATAAACAAAGGTTTTGTTAAAGCAGAATTTGTAACTGGAAATAAAAAAGGTCAGACTATAAAAGTAGATTATGATTATTTAATTAATGCAACAGGACCAAAATTAAATTTTGAAGCTACGGAAGGGCTTTTACCCGGTACAAATAAAGTGGTATCTGTTTGTACTTATGATCATGCTCTACACGCTTGGAAAGAATTAGATGCACTAATTCAAAGGATGAGAAAAGGAGAGCATGTTAAAATTCTTATCGGTACAGGACACGCTAAAGCAACTTGTCAGGGAGCTGCCTTTGAATACATATTAAACGTTGAAAGTGAACTTAGCCGTCATAAGGTTAGAGATAAGGCTACAATCACATGGATTTCAAACGAATATGAACTAGGTGATTTTGGTATTGATAATATGACAATGAAATGGGGAAGAAAATTAATGACAGGGAAAGAGTTGGGGGAGATGGTGTTTGAAAATCAAGGTGTAAAACACATCAAACGTGCAGGTGTTTATAAAGTTGAAGATGGAAAAGCCTATTATGAAACTCTTGAAGGTGAGTATAAAGAGGAAGAATTTGACTTTGGTATGCTAATTCCATCATTCTCTGGTCATGGATTTAAAGCTTTCGACAAAGAAGGTACAGACATAACCGATAAATTATTTAAAGGTTTTATGATTGTAGATGCAGATTATACACCTAAACCTTATGAGGAGTGGTCAGTACAAGATTGGCCTGAAACCTACCAAAACCCTAGCTATAAAAATATTTTTGCACCAGGAATCGCTTTTGCGCCTCCTCATACTATTTCTAAACCAAGATATTCTCCAAATGGAACAGCTATTTTTCCTTCCCCTCCAAGGACAGGAATGCCATCTGGTATAACAGCAAGGTTAGTAGCAGATAACATATCTGATATGATAAATACAGGCACAGATAACATAACACATCTTGGGTCTATGGGTAATATGGGTGCTGCCTGTATTGCCTCAACTGGATATGGTATATTAAGGGGAGGAGGAGTTTCTATCACAACCTATCCTATTGTTCCGGATTACGAAAAATATCCCGAAACAGGAAGAAACTTAAAACATACCATTGGAAGAGTTGGATTAGCTGGTCATTGGATTAAGTTATCTCTTCATTATGCTTTTATTTGGAAAGCTAAAATGAAACCTTTTTGGTGGCTAATTCCTGAATAAACAATTAAACAATTATAACGATATGGCAATTAAACCTACAAAATTTCAACATTTTTTAATGAGAAATCCTATAATGCAATTTTTTACTTATATATATCTTAATATCAAGATTTTAAAAATTGTAAGGATAGGACATGACGGAACACGAAATAAAAAATAAATTACAACTTTTTATTGAGTAAATTAGACTGATTGACAACTTTATGTAAAAAAGGATTAGTACGTACAGAATTTAGCAATTCTAAATGTCCTATGTGGTGACAATCTGAACCCACCACATCCACTAATCCTTTTTCAATCATACGTTCTGCCATTAGTTTTACTTCCTGCCCGTACTGACCTGATAGAGAATTTATGTTCAACTGAATAAGACACCCTCTGTTTTTAAATTCTTGAATTTTATCAAACTGATTAAAATAAAACGGGTAGCGTTCTACATGTGCCATTATAGGTTTGTATCCTTCTGTTAAAAAAGCAAAAATAATTTCTATTACTCTTGGGGGCTCGTTACTGAAAGATAATTCAAACAATACATGATTGTTTCCAAACGTCAAAATGTTTTTAGCTTTTATCAATTCTTCCAAATGATAGTCTAAATAATATTCAGCAGCAGCTTCAATTTTAATTTTAATCCCCTCTGTTTTAATGGCTTGATTAACTTTTTCTAGTCCCCCTAAGATGATTTCAGGTGTGTTTTTATAGTAATCACTCATAATATGTGGCGTAGTAATTACTTTTTGGTAGCCTAATTCAGAAAAACGCCTTAACATTTTCAAACTATCGTCTATGGTTTTTGCGCCATCATCAATGCCGGGTATTAAATGAGAATGTAAATCCGTACCTAATATTGATAAATCAACAGGTGGTAATTTTGCTTTTTTTGAGAATATGTTTTTAAAAAATGACATTACTTAATGTTATAGAAAATTGTAGTTACTTTTTTAAAATCTCTACAAATATTTTTCTGAATAATACTTTTCGTAAGCACCTGAGGTCACATTGTCCAACCACTGGGTATTTGACAAATACCAATCAACAGTTTTTTCAAGCCCGTCTTTAAAGGTAATTGATGGTGTCCAACCAAGTTCATTTTTTATTTTAGTAGCATCAATAGCATAACGCATATCGTGTCCTGCTCTGTCTTTTACAAAGGTTATTAATTTTTGAGATGTTCCTATTGGTCGGTTTAATTTTTCATCCATTATTCTGCAAAGTGCTTTAACCAAATTAATATTTGTCCACTCATTCCATCCCCCAATATTATAGGTTTCTCCCAATTTGCCTTTATGAAAAATAACATCAATGGCTCTTGCATGATCTTCTACCCATAACCAATCTCTAACATTGTCTCCCTTGCCGTAAATTGGCAAAGATTTATTCGTTTTAATGTTATTAATCATTAAAGGAACGAGTTTTTCTGGAAACTGGTGCGAGCCGTAATTATTTGAACAATTAGATAATTTAACTGGCATTCCGTAGGTGTGAAAATAAGCCCTGACCAAATGGTCTGAACTTGCTTTTGATGCTGAATAAGGACTGCGAGGGTCATAAGGTGTATCTTCTAAAAAAAAACCTTCTTCTCCTAAAGAACCGTAAACTTCATCTGTTGAGATATGGTAAAAAATATGATGGTCAAATTTTGACCATCTGGCACGTGACACCTCTAACAAATTAGCAGTGCCTACAATATTGGTCAAAATAAAATCCATTGGGCCAGAAATTGACCTATCTACATGAGATTCAGCTGCAAGATGAATAACATCCGTAATTTGATGTGTTTTAAACACCTTTTCTAAAGCATGTTTGTTTTGTATATCTCCTTTAACAAAAGTATAGTTTGGTTGTTTTTCAATGTCTGTTAAATTCGCTAAATTTCCTGCATAGGTTAACTTATCAAAATTTATAATTTGATAATTTGGATATTTGTTGACAAACAATCGTACCACATGACTACCAATAAAACCTGCCCCTCCTGTTATTAAGATATTTTTTTTCATATTTTCATGTGATATAAAGAATACTAATCAATTTCTTACTATAACGACCAATATTCTAAATCTTTTATTTTTTCTTTATAAATTCCTTTTAAATCAACAAAAACCCCCATACCATCTTTAAGCATAGCTTTAAAGTCATCTTCTGTTTTGTTAAGGTACGCTTTATGATTTACTGCTACAATTATAGCGTCATAATCATTACTTGGTTGATTGACTAAGCCAAAACCATATTCTTTCATTAGTTCATCACTATCAGCATGTTCATCCACTACCTCAACATGACATGCAAATGATTCTAATTCACGAATAACATCTACAACTTTAGAGTTTCTAATGTCTGACACATCTTCTTTAAAGGTAGCTCCCATAACTAATATCTTTGACTGCATAGGGTTTTTACCTTGTTTTATCATCAACTTAACAGTTTGTTTGCCCACATAAAACCCCATAGAATCATTTACGTAACGCCCTGAATTGATAATTTTTGCGTGATAACCCACTTGTTTTGCCTTATGCGTTAAATAATATGGGTCAACACCAATACAATGTCCACCCACTAAGCCTGGTCTAAAATTTAAAAAGTTCCATTTTGTGCCCGCTGCTTCTAAAACATCATAGGTATTAATACCTAATTTGTTAAATATAATTGACAATTCGTTGATAAGCGCAATGTTTACATCACGCTGTGTATTTTCAATAATTTTAGCTGCTTCTGCTACTTTAATACTTGACGCTCTATGTACGCCTGCTTCAACCACTAGCTCATACACTTTTGCAATAATATCCGCTGATTCAACAGTATCTCCTGATGCCACTTTTACAATACTAGAAAGCGTATGTACTTTATCTCCTGGGTTTATTCTTTCTGGTGAGTACCCAACATTAAAATCTTCTTTCCATTTTAACCCAGACTCTTGTTCTAATACTGGAATACAATCCTCTTCGGTACATCCGGGATAAACTGTAGATTCAAACACAACATAATCATCTTTTGACAATACTTTACCTACAGTTGCACTAGCTCCTAACAGAGGCTTTAAATTTGGTAAACGAGCATCATCAATAGGGGTAGGTACTGCTACAATATAAAATTGACATTCTTTTAAATCGTCTATATTTGATGTAAATTCAATGTCTGCTCCTTCAAAATCTTTAGTTTCAAGTTCCTCAGAGGGGTCAATGTTGTTTTTCATCATTTCTACCCTTTGTGGGTTGATGTCAAAGCCAACAACTTTAATTTTTTTTGCAAATTCCAAGGCTATTGGTAAACCAACATACCCTAATCCTATCACAGCTAATTTAGCCTCTTTATCTACAAGTTTTTCGTAAATGTTTTTCATTTCAATTTTTCTTTTCAATCGGTTTTACTTAGAGAAGTGTTTATCTCTTACTTCATATATTCTTTCTATAATATCTACTACTTTTAATCCCTCTAGTGCATTAGTAGTAGCTGTTGTTCTTCCTTTTAAAGTGTCCACAACATTTTCAATCACATAGTGATGATTTGCTGCTGACCCTTTGTATTGACCGTAGTCATTCGGTGGATTTGATGGTGGCAATTCGGGCATTTCATAATTCTCTATGTGGCAATATTCAACTTCATTCATATATTGTCCGCCAACCTTAACGCTACCTTTGCTACCTATTATTGTAATACTACTTTCTAAATTTTTATCCCACACTGCCGTTGAATAATTTAATGTGCCTATTCCACCATCTACAAATTTAAAAGAAACAAAGCCAGAATCTTCAAACGCTGTGGAATCTTTATGTGTAAAGTCTGCAAATTTTCCTTCAATATCTTTAATATCTCCAAACAACCAATACATAATATCTATAAAATGAGAGAATTGCGTAAATAGTGTTCCACCATCTAGATCTGCCGTTCCTTTCCAGCCCCCAGGCTTGTAATATCTATTATCTCTATTCCAATAGCAATTTACCTGAACCATCAAAGGGTCACCTATAATTTTGTTTCCTACAATATCTTTTAGCCAAACAGAGGGTGGCGAATACCTATTTTGCATTACTGCAAAAACATGTTTGTGATTACGTAGTGCTTTGTAAATCACACTTTCACATTTAGCTTTAGATAGTCCTATTGGTTTTTCTACTACAATATGTTTATCTGCATCAAGCGCTTTTATAGCTTGGTCTGAATGTAATCCGTTAGGGGTGCAGATATTTACCACATCAAAATCTAAATCAGAGGCTAATAATTCTTCCGTAGAAGAGAAAAAGGGAATTGTATCTAAATCACCCAAGTCAAGTTTGTCTTTTGCTCTAACATCACAAAGAGCAACTAGTTCTGACTCTGCATTGTTTTTAACCATAGTTGCGTGACGTTTTCCTATATGACCACAGCCAACAATTGCAAATTTTACTTTGTTTTTTTCGTCAATTAACCCCATTATTTTATTCTTTTTACAATGTTATTTTCCAATTTATACTCCTGTTTACTTTCTGGGCAAATTGCTATGCCTTCATGATTAAACTCTAGCCTGTGTCCATACTCACCAACCCACCCTATTTGCTTAGACGGATTTCCTACCACCAAAGCGTAATTTGGAATACTTTTGGTTACCACAGCTCCTGCTCCAACAAAAGCGTAAGCACCTATATCATTGCCACAAACAATTGTTGCGTTTGCGCCAATAGACGCCCCTTTTTTTACTATAGTTTTAGCATATTGGTTTCGTCTATTTATTGCCGACCGTGGATTAATTACATTTGTAAATACCATTGACGGACCTAAAAAAACGTCATCCTCACAAATTACTCCCGTATAAATTGAAACATTATTTTGTATCTTTACATTATTCCCTAAAACAACATCAGGTGAAACAACAACGTTTTGTCCTAAGTTACACCTTTCTCCAATAATTGAGCCCGACATAACGTGCGAAAAGTGCCATATTTTTGTTTCTTCACCAATATTGCAATTATCGTCAATAACTGCAGTAGGGTGTGCAAAATAACTATTCATCATCATTAAATTAAGGCTTCAAAGATAACCAAAATAATTAAACCTTAACGGATAAAAATAAAAAGCCTTTCAATTTATATTGCATTTTATTTTGATAAAGGGGTGTTAAAATTTATATTTTATGAATTTTATTTTTTAACCCTTATTCTTAATTATTTAACTTTTAAGCTTAATATAAGTTTAGTTTATTTACTTTTGTAGTTAAGATGAAAGGATTAAAACAAATTTTTAATTTGGCTTTTACACAAAAAAAGCACGCTTACTTAACCATTTTAAGTAATTTATTTTATGTTATTTTTAATATTGTTTCTTTAGTATTATTTATTCCTTTTTTAAAACTAATTTTTAATCCTGAAGAGAGTACACGTGTTAAACAAGTTATAGAACCTACGCTTCAATCTTCAAAAGATTTGTTTACCTTTTTTGGTGATTACTATGAATACTTTATGAATAACTTTATTGTTACCTACGGAGAAAAAGGGGCACTTCTGTTTATTTGTATCACTGTTCTTATGGCTTTTTTCTTAAAAAATCTTTTTAGGTATGGGGCAGTTTATTTTCAATCGCATTTAAGGATGGCGGTAGTAAGAGACATAAGACAAGATTTATACTCAAAAGCTATTCGTTTACCCTTGTCACATTACTCTGAGGAAAGAAAAGGCGATTTGTTATCACGCATGACTTCTGATTTAAATGAAATTGAAGTAGCTTTAGTTTATGTGCTTGAAATTATTTTTAGAGAACCTCTTGCCATTATTATTAGTCTAGGTGTTTTATTTTATTGGAGCCCCCAACTTACAATATTTTCATTAATTCTTCTACCTATAAGTGGTTTCTTAATTTCAAGAATTGGAAAAAGTTTAAAGCGCGCCTCAAATAAAAGTCAGGAACAAATGGGTGGACTTTTATCTAGGATAGAAGAATCCCTAGGTGGAGTTAGAATTATAAAAGCCTTTGGCGCTGAAAATGAATGCGACCAAACTTTTGCGAAAGACAATTTAGAACATCAAAAATCGGTGACAGGTACATTTAGACGCAGAGATTTGGCCTCTCCTTTAAATGAATTTTTTGGCGCTGCAGTTTTACTTGGTATAGTATGGTACGGGGGTACTCTGATTCTTGATGCTATGGACCAAAATACCAAAGCAGGATTAGACGGGCAAGAGTTTATAGCGTTTATTGTTGTTTTTTCTCAACTATTAAGACCAATTGGTGGTATTGCTGGCGGATTAACCGCTATGAAAAAGGCAGAAGCTTCTTTAGAACGAATTAATGCCATTTTAGACATACCAGAAAGTATTGAAGATCCTATAAACCCTATTCTCAAAACTGACTTTAATGATAAAATAGAATTTAAAAACGTAGATTTTTCTTATGCCAAAGGTTTTAAAGTTTTAGACAACATAAATTTTGAAATTAAAAAAGGGCAAACTGTTGCTTTAGTAGGTGAGTCTGGTAGTGGTAAATCTACTATATCGGATTTAATTCCACGGTTTTATGATGTAACTGGGGGCGAAATTTTAATTGATGGGATCAATATTAAAAAACTTACAAAACATAATTTGAGAGAATTTATTAGCATTGTAACTCAAGAATCCATTTTGTTTAACGATACTATTGAAAACAACATAAAGTTTGGTAACTCTAAGGCCACTAAAACACAAATTATAGAAGCAGCGAAAATAGCCAATGCTCACGAATTTATCGTTAATTTAGAGAATGGTTATCAGACAAATATTGGAGATAGAGGAAACAAACTTTCCGGAGGACAAAAACAACGTATTAGTATTGCACGCGCAATTTTATCTAATGCTCCTATTATGATTTTAGATGAGGCTACTTCTGCGCTTGATACTGAATCAGAAAAAATAGTGCAACAAGCTTTAGACAATTTAATGAAAAATCATACCTCATTAGTAATTGCGCATAGGTTAAGCACTATAAGAAATGCTGATGTTATTATAGTTCTGAAAAAAGGAGTTATAGTTGAGATGGGTAACCACGAAACATTAATTGCTGAAAATGGTTATTATAAGTCGTTATGCGACATACAACAAATCACTTGATCATGCTTAAAAAGGTTTTATTTTTTATTTTTTTAATTTACTTTTCCTTTATTTTAAAAGCAAGTGTTATAGATGATTCTACTAAGATAGTTTCAATTTTTTTACAAACGGTACAAAATCCCTCTCAATTTGATTCAATTTCGAAGGAAGCTAAATACATTTATAAAAAACATCAAAACAATCCTATAATTAGGGATACCTATCTTTTTAACTTAGCAAAAGCTCTATTTCAAACAGCTCAATTAGATTCCGCTTTAATAATAGCAAAACAAGGACAAACGTTATATAGAAACGATAGTTTTAATTATAAAAACGGTAAATACTATAATGTTATAGGCTCTATATATGCGTACAAAAAAGATTATGAATCATCAATTAGTGAATTTAACAAAGCTGTAAAAGTTTTTGATAAAAACAATGACCCTTATCAAGCGGCCTTAATAAAAAATAACATAGCAAATATATTTTTTAGCTTATCTGATTTTGAAAACGCTTATAAGTATAGTAAAGCATCTTATACTTATTTAAAATCAGTTCAAGACACCATATATTTACCAAGCTTAACAGGAGTAACTGCCATTTCTGCCATTGAACTTGATAAACTTGAGGAAGGAAAAAAACTAATAAATGAATGTTTATCACTGTCGGAAAAGTATAATAATATTGCAGGGTTAATTATTGGGCGCTATGCAAATGGCGAATACTTTTTAGCTAAAAACAAGTTTGATAGTGCAATAAAAGAATTTATTATTTCATTAGAATTGAGTAACAAATTTGGTCTTAAACAATATAGTTTGTTAAATAAGACAGGACTGCTTATTGCGCATCAAAATAAAGGGGATTATAACGTAGCTGTGAGATATGGTAAAGAGGCTCTTGTAGAAACTCAACAATTAAAAAATGAAGTAATGCTTTACGCCTTAAACAAGCATTTGGCTTGGTCGTACGCGGGCTTGGAAAATTATGAAAAAGCATACAATCATATTAACACAGCTCATCAAATATACAGAGAAACATCAAATGCAGAAACTAAAAAAGCTATTAATAACTTTTTAATTAAGTATGAAACTGAAAAAAAAGAAAAGGAACTTATTGAAAAAGATTTATTGCTTGTACAAGATGAAGTAAAATTGAATAAAAGAAAACAATGGATAATTGGTTTAAGTGTTACTATTATTTTCTTATTTTTAATGTATTTTATTTATGTAAAAAATCAAAAAATTAAGCTTTTAAACTTAAAAAAACAACAGGAAGCTAATCAGCTTTTAGCATTGATAGAGGGTGAAGAGAAAGAAAGAAAACGTGTAGCAAATGAATTACATGACGGAATAGCCTCAAGTATTTCTGGAATAAAGATACAATTAGAACACGAAAACTTACACAACAAAAGCCAAACTCTTTCCAAATTAATACGACAACTATCTCTTTTACATGAGGAAACAAGACGTATTTCTCATAATTTGATGCCAATTTCCATTACTGAACAAAACCTTTCCTCAGCTATTAAAAATTTTTGTATAGAGAATAGTACCGAAAATCTTAGCATTAATTTTTTTAGTGCAATTAATCAACCTTTAAACCTCAATCAAAATATAAAAAATATACTTTACAGGGTCGTTCAAGAATTAGTTAATAACATACAGAAACATTCAAAATCAAAGGTGTGTTTTATACAGATGAGTTTAAATGATGGTTATTTGTCAATTACTGTAGAAGATGAGGGTATTGGTTATGACGCGTCATTACAAACAAATTCTCAAGGGATAAAAAGTATCAAACAACGCATAAAGCAACTTAATGGAACTATTAAGATAGAAAGCGAAATATCAAAAGGTACTTTGATTATTATTCAAATTCCAGTTTAATACCGTATATTTGTTTTATGAAGATTCTTTTTGCAGATGACCATCAACTTATACTAGACGGCTTAAAAGCTGTGATACAGAACAAATTTAAAAATGCTGAAATTTATACTGCTAAAAGTAAAAACGAGTTGTTTATTCAACTTAAAACCTCTAAAAATATCAATCAGCCGTTCCATATTTTAATTCAAGACATAAAATTTGGGAAAAATAACGCTATGGATTTTATTGAGGACATAAAACTACAACATCCAAACCTAAAAATTTTAGTCCTCTCATCAATATCAGATAGCGTTTCTATTAGCAGAATTTGCAAAAAAGTTAATGGCTATGTACTCAAATCTGAACCCGTAGAAGAAATATTGAATGCCCTTGAAAGCTTATACCATAAAAACAACTATATCAGTAAAGCAGCGACCCAAAAACTTAATGCTTATACAAAAGATAACGCAATTGTTTTATCTAGACGTGAAAAAGAAGTTTTAACAGAATTAATGAAAGAAAAATCTACAAAAGAAATCGCTGATACACTTTATATATCTCCAAAAACTGTAGAAATGCACCGCGGAAATCTATTTTTAAAACTAGAGGTTAAAAATGTTACTGGTTTAGTAAAAAAAGTTATTGCCCTTGATTTATTGGGAGAATAATTACTAATTAATGAAAAACTCTTATTAGCTTGTTAATTGTTATTAAACACAAACCTTTTCTTACTTACACCCTGATACAAATAAATTATAGGGAAAACCCTACGTAATTCTATGCAATATTTAAAGAACTTTGCAGTATATTTAAATCAAAAAATTATTATATTATGAAAAAAGGAGCGATCATTTTATTAACATCTGCCTTAGTTTTAGGTGGAGTTTCATGTAAGAAAAAAGGGTGTACAGATCCTTTGGCTAATAACTATTCTGAAAAAGCAAAAAAAGATGATGGGAGCTGTGATTATTCTCCTGTTCTGTATGAAGGTGGAGATATAACTACAAACACAACTTTTACAAATAAAATTATTAAAATTTGTGGTGACCTAACAGTATCGGCAGGATTAACCATTCCTGAAGGAACAACAATAATTATGTGTGCAAATGCATCAATAGGTGTAACTCCCTCGGGTTATATAAAAGCTGTTGGGACATCAGAAAAGCCAATTGTTATTAAAGGAGAAACTGAAACTGCAGGATTTTGGAAGGGTATTGGTATAGAATCTAATAATCCTAATAATATCTTTGATTATGTAACTGTAAAAGATGCTGGCACATATTGGTATTGGGCGAATGCAGGAATTTATGTAAAATCTAATGCTAAAATATCAATTAGCAATTCTACAATAAGTAATCACGAAAATACTGGTCTTTATTTTGATGATAATGCACAAATAAGTACTTTTAGCAATAATACATTTTCAAACTGTAACATAGGCGTAAGTTTATCTAGTAATTTACTAAACAAAATTGATGGCGCTTCAAATTACAATAATAATAATGCAAAAAATTATATTGAAGCGCGTTACTCTACTATTACCTCTGACATGACTTGGGTCAAAACTAACGCTCCCATACTATCTTATG
Source organism: Crocinitomix sp. (assembly GCA_015662905.1). Classification (GTDB taxonomy): domain Bacteria; phylum Bacteroidota; class Bacteroidia; order Flavobacteriales_D; family Crocinitomicaceae; genus Putridiphycobacter. The sequence goes on from DQTE01000086.1 coordinate 16,232, forward strand.
GAGCTAAAGTTGAGGCAGGTTTAACTATTAGTGCAGGCGCTGTTATTATGTTAGAAGCTAATACAGGGTTTGATATAATATCAACAGGTTTTTTAAATTGTAATGGAACATCTTCACAGCCTATCACAATTAAGGGAAAATTTGCATCAGCTGGTTATTGGGAAGGCATAATTATAAGGTCTAATAACCCAAATAATAAAATTAATTATACAACAATATCTGATGGCGGACAATATTGGGCTTACGATTACTCGGGTATTTATATTAAAAATGGAAAACTTGAGCTAAACAATTCAAATGTTAATAATTCAAATAGTTACGGTGTGTATGTTGATAATGCTTCACAATTAATCACAAATGGTACTGTGCAAACAACAGTAGCTGGAGTTGAAACAAATAACACTTTTTCTAATAACGGTACAGGGGCAAATGCAAATTGTACCAATGGTTGCAAAGTATTTTTTCAACCATAAAAACATAAATTTTTCATAGGGTAACAAAAAGGAGGGTTTTTAATGAAACCCTCCTTTTTTAGTTTTTTATACTAAATGATCTTCAATTTGGAGGTCATCTGCACCGTATGGATCAGGTCCGTAGGTGTTGCTTCCTTTATCGCCACTTCTTACTAATAAAACAAGTAAATAAATTGAATAAGCTAACATTAATAATGGAAGAATTAGGGGCATAAAAACCGTTGAACCTGAGGCAATATTTTGATTATTAAAGTTAAGTTTCACTATTATTAAATAAACAATCATAAAAATATAAAATGCCCCAATGTACCAGCCACTTTTGTTTATGTCGTGTAACCTTCTGACAGCAACAGCTAAAGTGGGTAATAAAATAAAGAGCGAATATATAGTGCCCAAAATTCCTAATGTGCCTCCTATCATAAGTCCCAATGAAGTGTCCACAACAGACAACAC
>DQTE01000302.1 GCA_015662905.1 Crocinitomix sp.
GTTCGCCCATTAAAGTGGCACGCGAGCTGGGTTCAGAACGTCGTGAGACAGTTCGGTCCCTATCTGTTGTGGGCGTTAGATATTTGAGAGAACCTGTCCCTAGTACGAGAGGACCGGGATGGACGAACCTCTGGTGTACCAGTTGTGACGCCAGTTGCATTGCTGGGTAGCTACGTTCGGATGAGATAAGCGCTGAAAGCATCTAAGCACGAAACTCTCCTCAAGATGAGATATCTTTATAAGGGTCGTTGAAGACTACAACGTTGATAGGTTACAGGTGTAAAGATGGTGACATCAAAGCCGAGTAATACTAATTACCCAAAAACTTATTATCTAAACTCTATCTACTTCAATTGTATTCAAATGTCTAAACTAAAATATTTAAAGTTTTAGGTGTTTATGGCGGTTGGGTCCACCTCTTCCCATTTCGAACAGAGAAGTTAAGCCAACTTGCGCAGATGGTACTGCCCTTTTGAGGGTGGGAGAGTATGTAAACGCCAATTTTTAAAAGGCTATCAATTTTGATAGCCTTTTTTTGTTGTATATATCACATAAAATCCAAAATAATTTTAAAGTGGTGTGGGGAGATTTAAATATTTCCAAAAATAGAACTGCCAATTCTAACTATTGTACTCCCTTGTTCAATGGCTAGAGCATAATCTCCACTCATCCCCATAGAAATTTCCTTAAATTCAGATATGTTTTTATAAGAGTAATTTTTTATGGTATCAAAAGTGTTTTTAAGTAGTTTAAATTCATTCCTAATTTGACTTTGGTTAGTTGTATAGGTTGCCATTCCCATTACACCTAGAATTTTTACATTAAGTAAATTTAAAGTATTAACTTCATCAAAAAATTGTATGGCTTGATTTGGCGCAATACCGTATTTTGATATTTCTTTCGCTATATGAAATTGAATTAAAACATTAATTGTTCTATTATTTTTTACAGCCTGTTTGTTAATTTCTTTCAGTAGTTTAATACTGTCAACAGCGTGAATTAAATGAATAAATGACGCTATATGTTTTACTTTGTTTGTTTGCAAATGTCCAATAAAATGCCATTTAATGTCTTTGGGTAATTTTTCTTGTTTTAGAACTAATTCTTGTACTTTATTTTCTCCAAAATCTCTGTGCCCTTCATTATATGCCTCAATAATAAGAGGGGCGGGCTTGGTTTTAGATACAGCAACTAATAACACCTCAGATGGTATTTTTGTTTTGAGTTTTGCTAATTTCTCTCTTACATTCATCTATAACAGGTGTTTTTAATCGTTTAATGGATAAATAACCATAGCACTTCTCAATTTAGGTTCAATCCAGGTTGATTTTGGGGGCATAATCAAATTGGCATCTGCCACATCTTTTAATTGTTTTGGTGTAACGTGTGATAGTCCAAAAGCGACATCATAATCTTGGTTGTTGACGATCTCTTTTAAACCTTTCATACCTTTTCTTCCGTTAACAAAACCAACACGTTTATCTGTTTTTAATGATTTAACTCCTAAAATAGGTTTAAGAATAAAATGGCTTAAAATATAAGTATCTAAACTCTCAACTGGATGATTTCTGTTTATAATTTTCTCTTTAGCTTGTAGGTTATACCATTTTTTGTCAACATACATAAGAATATTATGCTGTCCTCTTGTTTTAGGATTTTCTTCTTTTACTTCTGTTATAATAAAGTTAACACTAATTTTATCTAACAATTCATTAATTGTTAAGTTATTTAAGCCTTTAATTAATCGGTTATAATCAAGTATGTTGAGTTTTTCAGAGGAGATGAAATAGGCTAAAAAGTGTTTTTTAATTTCTGTTTTCTCATCTGCTTGCTCATAATATAAAGCAGAAGATGCAGCTCTATGATGACCATCTGCTATGTAAACATCTTCAATATCTGCGTAAAGTTCTTGAATTTCTTTTAAGATATTTTCATTTGAAATTACCCAAAGTTCGTGTTTGGCTTTATCTGTGGTTGTAAATTCGTATTCAGGTCTTTCAAAAGTTAGCTTTGTTAGTAATTGATTCAATTTTTCACGATTATCATGAAATAGTAAAACAGGCTCAGCATTAAATTCTACTACCTTTAAATAATTACTAAACACAGTTTCTCGTTCAGTTAATGTTTGTTCGTGTTTTTTTATGTGTCCATTATTATATTCTTCTATAGATGCTCCTCCAATTACTCCAATATATGTATGTTGTTGTGTTGTTTTTTTATAAATGTACAAGGAAGCTTTTTCTTCTTGGATAAATATTCCTTCTTCAAAAAAATCATCAAATCTATTGCGCACTTTTTGAAAACGTTCAGGTGTATTGGGTTCTGTTTTATCATCCTCACTAAATTCAGGATTTATAATATGAATAAAGCTGTAAGGATTGCCTTTTAATTTAGCCTGTAACATTAAATTAGTGTAAGCATAATAAGGGCGAGAAGTTACTAATTGAGCTTTATCTCTTGTTGGTCTGATAGCTTTAAAAGGAATTATTTTTGCCAAAATATTAATTTTTTATGCGAATTTATGAAATTATATTTTAGAGAATGTACTCAAATAAAAAAAAAATGATAAATTTGAACTGCAACAACCAAATGAGTTATGAGTTTCACAATTACAGATAAACAAAAATATATATTAATCACGTCAAATGTTGAAAAATTAGATGCTTCTAATGCACCAGATTTAAAATCAGAATTAGTATTGTTGAATAAAAATGGAGTCAATAAAATTGTATTAGACTTAAGTCTTACTAAATATTGTGATTCATCAGGGCTAAGTGCTATTTTAATTGGTAACAGACTGTGCAAAGATTCTAGTGGTGTTTTTGTTATCTTAGGTTTACAACCCAATGTTAAAAAGTTAATTCAAATATCACAATTAGATAAAGTATTGAGTATAACTTCAGATTTAAAATCCGTAGAAAAGATGTTGGATTAAATCATTATTTTATGTCAAATCATATTTCATCAGTTGATATTGATTTTTTCAAATCAGTAGTGGGCGAAAGTGAAGTTTTATTGGATAAATCAGAAAAACTATTTTACGCATCAGATGAAACAGAGGATTTGGTATTTATTCCTTCATTAGTATTAAAACCTAAAACCGTGGGTCAATTATCTAAAATAATGGCTTACTGTTTTAATAAAAATCTTAAAATTACACCCCAAGGCGCAAAAACAGGTTTAAGTGGTGGGGCATTACCGCTAGATAACAGTGTGGCTTTATCAATGGAGTATTTTAATAAGATAATTTCTATTGATGAGCAAAATTTACAAGTAACCACTGAAACTGCTGTAATTACAGAGGTATTACAAGAAAAAGTTGCTGAAAAAGGATTGTTTTATCCGCCAGACCCAGCAAGTAAAGGTAGTTGCTTTATAGGAGGGAATATAGCAGAAAATTCTGGTGGACCAAAAGCCGTTAAATATGGTGTAACAGCCGATTATGTTTTAAATTTAGAGGTAGTATTACCTGATGGAAACGTTATTTGGACAGGTGCTAATACATTAAAAAATTCTACGGGATATAATTTAACTCAATTGATGATAGGGTCAGAGGGGACTTTAGGTATTATAACCAAAGCAGTGTTAAAATTAATCCCTTTACCAAAGTACGATATGTTAATGCTGATACCGTTTAACTCTGCTGAAAAGGCATGCGAAGCTGTATCGGCTATTTTTAGAGCAGGAGTTACACCAAGCGCTATAGAGTTTATGGAAAGAGATGCCTTACTATGGGCGGCAAATTTTATAAATGATAACTCTATCAAAATCTCCAATAATGTCCAAGCACATTTATTAGTAGAAGTAGATGGTAATCATCAAGAGGTGTTAATGCAAGATTGTGAAACCATAATGAAAGTTGTGGAAGATTTTGAGTGTGGCGACATACTATTTGCAGATTCACAGGCGCAAAAGGACAAATTATGGTTATTGAGAAGAAGGGTAGGTGAGGCAGTTAAATCTCAGTCAATTTATAAAGAGGAAGATACTGTTGTACCCAGATATGAATTGCCCAAACTTTTAAAAGGCGTTAAGCAAATAGGCGAAAAATATGGCTTTTCCTCTGTTTGCTACGGACATGCAGGAGATGGTAATTTACATATTAACATTATTAAGGGCGATATGTCTGATGATAAATGGAATAAAGAACTCACCAAAGGAATTGAAGAGATTTTTAAATTAACAGTTAGTTTGGGTGGAACTATTTCTGGCGAACATGGTATTGGTTATGTGCAAAAAAATTACATGACAATTCCTTTTAGTCACATTCAATTGAATTTAATGAAACAAATTAAACATGTGTTTGACCCGAAAGGAATTTTGAATCCTAAAAAGATTTTTCCGGATAATATTGTTTAATTTTGTCGTAAATAATATAAGTATGTTAAAAGAATATCCAGATAACGCAAAAGTATTTGTTTTTCAATCTAATAAGTTTTTGTCAGAGGAAGGAAAGATAGCTATTGAAGAAAAAATGTTGAAATTTATAGAAGATTGGACAGTACACGGTAAAAATTTAAAAGCAACTTATCAAGTTGTAATGCCTCTATTTATTATTGTGGCCGTAGATGAATCTTTTGCTGAGTTGAGTGGATGCTCAAAAGATGCTTTAACACATCAAATTAAAGAAATAGGAGAAGAATTGGGTGTAGATTTTTTTGATAGAATGATGGTAGCGTATCATCCAAATGATGAGGAGATGGCTTTAATAAACTTATCGGAGTTTAAAGAAAAACTACAAAAAGACGAAATTAAACAAGATACAAAGGTCTATAATAACCTTATAGAAACAAAATTAGATTTGAAACAAAACTGGCAAATAGCCGTTAAAGACAGTTGGCATGGAAAGTTAGTGTCAATATTATGATGAGATTAATACCAGTACTTTTTTTTCTATCAACTTTTCAACTTTTAGCACAAGTTAAACTAATTGACTTAAATAATTTTGACGCTGATTACTTGAATCAATTAATTATTAAAGCTGTAAATAACGAAAGACGTAAAAAACGCCTTGACTCAGTTTACGTTGATTCTACATTATTTCCTCCAGCTCAAAATCAGTCGGATTATATGGCTGCTAATAATTATATTGGACATGACCAGAAGAAAACCAATAAACCTACTTTTGAAAAACGTATGGAGGTTTACGGGTGCAATCATAAAATAGCCGTTGAAAATGTACAATCTATTGATGTAAAATTTCTGTTAGGAAAAAATAAAAATAGATTAACGTATGTTAAGCTAGCCAAAATTATAGTTGACAATTGGAAAAAAAGTTCGGAACATAATAAAAATATGTTAAATGCCCAAGTAAGAGGAATTAATCATGGGTTTGCATTTAAAGATGGTTATTTATACATCACACAAATTTTAGCCTCTAAACCATTTTTAGACACTTATAGTTATGTTAAAGAAGAAACGATTTATATAAAAAATAAAAAACCGTGTAGAAATTGTAAAAAAGTTGAACACAAATTAAATTCAGGAGAAGGATTTGCAGGTTGGTACACAGTTTCTAATGATTCTATTTACTACTGGAATTTAAAGAATTATTATAAAGGTAAGCGAAAAAAAAATAACATTAAACTTATTTTTAACCATAAAGGAACTATAACCATTGATGTAATTCATCACGAACAATTTGATTGTAAAGGTAGTGCGGCTTACGATAAATCTTTATATCATGATGGGTATTATATAAATTACGTTACAAAATCAAGTTTACAAAACGATATTCATCCTTCACCTGATGTTTATCAAGTATATGTAGGTCAAATACCTGCGTTTAAAGATACTTTTTATCAAGTAGATTTGAATTTGTCCAAAATGTGGAAACCTTGTATGAATAACTCTATTGTTTATGTTAAGCCTGATTATTTAGAACCCAAAGATTATTTTTTGATTCCAAATCCTGAAATAATAAATAATTCTGAAATTGTTAATAAAGATTCGGTGCAAATAAAAGTAGCGTTTAAAAGAAATCAAACCAATGAAGATACATCAATTTTTCAACCTTTAATTATAGCTTTGGATAGTATAATTAAAGCGAATCATACCGTAACATCAATCTTTTATACAGGAGTAGCCTCAATAGAAGGAAATGAAAAATCTAATACGAAATTGATTAAGAAAAGAGGAATCATTATAAAAAATTACTTACTAAAATACTATCCAAATATTGAATTTAAGAGTTTGTATTATGAAAATTTTGAAGATTTTAGAGACGGAATTGCTTTAATTGGTTACCCTGAAATTGCTAAATTGGATGATGATGATATGAGGCGTTGGGTAAATCAAAATCTAAACAATCCAAAAGTTGAAGAGTTATTAAATACAACAAGGCAATCAATAGTTAAAATAAATTTTAGAGATGTAATTTCTTTCACTAATTCTGATTACGGATTATCAGTTAAAAGATTAAGTGATTTAATAGATGAAGAAAACTATGAAGAATCACGTTTATTATTTGAGGTTTTAGCTCATCAAGTATTTAATGGGAATCAATCAAAAAAAGACTCCTTATTAAATTTAAGTATTCCACAAGCAGAAGGTTTTAATAAATTAATTTGGGATTATTTTGTTTACGAATTGAATGTTACCAATACTAAAGTAACGGCTAAAAAATTAAATGAATTAAAAGATGTTGGTGCTATTGAATCGTCAATTGATTATTTGGAATACAGATTGCTTTTTAATATTTTTAACAGAAGTAATGCCATTGATGTTGATGATTTTTCGGAAGTACTTTCAACCACAAGAAGAAAAAGAACCATTGCTTGGTTAGAAGTGTTAGATTACATATCTGGTGTAATCAATTACAGATATGAAGCTGAAATGGTTGCTCCTTTAATTGTTCAAAGTACTTTAAAAAACAAATTTAATGTTTACAAAACATATTTTGTTTGTCAGTATCTTATAGAATGGGATTATACCACAGAGCCATATCTATTGTTGTCAAAATTTGCAAGACAAAAAGGATTATTTCCAAAATTATATAAGCAATATATTAAGTTAGCTTATTATCTTCAACAATTTGATAATAAAAGAGAATGGAAAAAAATTCATGCAGCTTTAAAAATATTATCGCAAAGTTACCCAAATGAATTTTGCGATTTGTTTAAGTGGTATCAGATGGGAGTGAGGTCTCTAGAGAAAAAAGAAATAGCAGAACTATTTTGTAAAACTTGTAGAGGTTAAGGTATTACTAGAATAATTACTTTTTTCATATTATTTAATTTTAATTATTTGTCATTTAGGCGAATACAAATTAAAAAAGTTTAATCATTAGGTATATTTTCTTCAAAAGAAAACGTTTTATTGTAAAGTTGTAATAATTCATCTTGAATAAACTGCTTAACTAATTGGGGTGACAATTCCTTTTTAGAAAGTTCTTTATATCTTATTACATAGGTTGATTTTATATAATCTAAAAAAAGTTCAGGGTTAAATTTGGTTTTAAGAGGTTTGCTTAGGTGTATTATAAGTAGCCAAATTATAATTCCAACCAATCCAGATAAATAAGTCCAACCAGACCAATCATTTTTAGTTATTAAATAAGTAGAAATGAGCATTACACCTAAAACACCAATAATTGGAAACCAAATAATTAAAGAGTTTATATAGTTAGGTCTAGATAGCTCTATTGGTGAAATTTTATGTTGTTTTAAAAATTCAAAATAATTTGTTTTTTGATGTTTATTTAATATTTGATTTAGGTTAGTATTTGAATTTAAAGTTTGATTGGTTTCTTCCTCTAAAAAAGATTTGTGATGATAATAGGTTTGAAGAAAGTTTAAAGTTTTCCATTTAGAGGTTTTATTTTTTTCAATAAAAAAATCAGCTAATTCATTTATATTTTGATAAGATTTTGAGGTTAAATCATCAAAACGTATTCCTAATTTATATTGAATTGTATTTGTAAAGTCTTCTTTTTTTGAAAACATAACTTAGTTAAATTTGAACAAAATTAGCTATTAAATCGTAAGTTTTTGTAATTAATGTCACGGTACTTTTTGATAATTTTAAACTAAGGAAAAAATTAGTTGATTTTACTCGGGTAAGTTTTTAAGGCCTCTTCTATAATTTTAACTGATTTGCGTAAAGCATCTTTGTTTAAAACGTATGCTAATCGCACTTCTTGTTTACCTAATCCTTTAGTAGCGTAAAAGCCTGTTGCAGGCGCCATCATTACAGTTTGTCCACCGTAATCAAAACTTTCTAAAAGCCATTGGCAAAATTTATCAGAATTATCAATTGGAAGTTTAGCCATACAGTAAAAAGCACCACTTGGTTTAGGACAAAAAACACCATCTATTGCGTTCAATCCGTCAACTAAAATATTACGTCTTTCAACGTACTCTTCTATCACATTAGTGAAATAAGATTGAGGTGTGTCAAGTGCGGCCTCACTAGCAATTTGAGCTAATGTTGGTGGAGATAAACGTGCTTGTGCAAATTTTAGTACTGTATTTAGTACCGCTTTGTTATGAGTAACTAAGGCACCAATTCTTGCACCGCACATAGAATATCTTTTAGATACAGAATCAATTAAAATAGTGTTTTGTTCAATACCTTGTAAATTCATAACTGAAAAAGGCTGAGCACCATCATAACAAAATTCTCTATAAACTTCATCTGCAAATAAAAACAAGTCGTGTTTTTTAACTATGTCTCTTAATTGTTCTAACTCTTCTTTGCTATATAAATATCCCGTAGGATTTCCAGGGTTACAAATTACAATTCCTTTTGTTTTTGGTGTTATTTTCTTTTCAATACCCTCAATAGGAGGTAGAGCAAATCCATTTTCAATTTTTGATGTAACAGGAACTATACTTATACCCGCAGTTTGAGCAAATCCATTATAATTAGCATAAAATGGTTCAGGAATAATAACTTCATCACCAGGGTTAAAACAAGACATAAAACCAAAGATTAGTGCTTCAGACCCACCTGTGGTTACAATAATTTCATTAGAATCAACATTTACGCCAATGCTTTTATAGTATTGAGATAATTTGTTTCTATAAGATTGAAATCCAGCAGAGTGACTGTACTCTATAACGCTTCTGTCTAACTTTTTTATTGCATTTAGTGCCACCTCAGGTGTTGCAATATCAGGTTGACCAATATTTAAGTGATATACAGTTTTACCTTGTAATTTAGCTTTCTCGGCATATGGTACCAATTTTCTTATTGGTGATTCAGGCATATTAATTCCTTTGGCAGATATGATTGGCATATTAGATTAATTTTGTTAAGGCGCAAAGATAAAATAAATAGAAAAAGTAACTTATTTTAAAGGAGGAAAAAAGAAAAAATAATGAAATCCAAATTCGGTACTTAAATCAAAATTACCATCTAATTGGTCAGTAAGACTGTCAATCAGTTCTAACCCTAAAGAATCTTCTTTTAAGTCTTCTATATCTATATCTGCTCCAATACCATTATCTTTTACTTCAAGTATTGTTTGATTTTTTGATTGTTTACTAGTAAAACGAATATAAATTTCTCCCTTATCTTTTCCTTGAAAAGCATATTTTAAAGCGTTTGATATAATTTCATTAATAATTAATCCTATGGGAATTAATGTGTCAATACTATATTTTATTTTATCAAAATCATACTTAAATTCAATAGGTACACCTGTTTCATAAGACTCGTAAATATTGGCAACTAACTCTTTAATGTAATTACTCACATCAAGTTTAGAAAGTTCTTCACTTTGATAAAGTTTTTAGTGTACTAAAGCCATTGACCTAATTCGGTTTTCGGTTTCACTCAATTTACTAAGGTAATTTTTAGCGGTCATGTAATGACTTTGTAATCTGATTAAACTGTTAATGATTTGTAAATTATTTTTAACTCTGTGATGTATTTCTTTTAGTAAAACCTCTTTTTCTTCCTTACTAATTAAAGTTCTTTTTAATTCTGCATTTTGTACTTCTAATTTTGCTTTATGTTCTTTTGCTTCTTTTAATCTTTTTCAGTAGGATATAAACAATAATCCTCCCATGATTATTAAAAAAATTAATAATGCTATGATATATTTTACTTTCGTTTGGTTATATTTTTGACTAAGTCTAATATTTTCATTCTCCAATTCTGGCGCGCAGTTTGGCTTTGCAGTAGAAGATACTTGCGGATTTAAGGTAAAACAAAAAAAATTTTATTTTTAATAACCTTCATAATTTTACAGAACAAATATACAATAGGTATTGGAATAGTCCAAAGATAAATTCAAATATATTTTACGGTTACACCAGACATTTATGATTGGAGAATTTTTTTGAGGATAAAGATTTAAGGTATATTAAAATTTATCTATTCACATTTTTAACAGATTTATATTTGTACTTTTGTTCGTTAATGTTCAAAAATCATTTTTCTGATATTAAAATTTTTAAAAGATTACTCAAGTATCTTAAGCCATATAGGTCATATTTGATATTGGCTTTATTATTTACTTTTTTAATTTCCATTTTCTCATCAGTTAGACCCGTTGTTATCATGGAAATGATTAATACGTTTATAAGTGGAGATAATGTTAAAACAACAGGCTTAGGGCGTTTTATTAGTCAATTTTTTTTAACGTTGGGTGGTAATTATACTATTTACACTCAGCTAATTATTTGGATGAGTTTTATTTTGTTAATGCTAATTTTTGAAGCTTTATTTCAATTTTGTGTGGCTTATTTTGGTGCTATAATGGGGCAATCAGTCATAAAAGATGTTAGGGAAAAAGTGTTTAGTCATATTCAATCGTTTAACTTAAAATATTTTGATACTACACCAAATGGAACTGTGGTTACAAGGTTAATTTCTGATATTGAGGCAATAGCAGATGTTTTTTCAATGGGGTTAATATCAATTTTAGGAGATATTTTAAAACTAACATTGATTATAGGATTAATGGTTTACACTAATTGGTTAGTCGCCTTATTAATATTGCTTCCTGTTCCTTTACTGCTTGTGGCAACTAAATTGTTTGCCAAAGCAATGAAAAAATCATTTGAAAAAGAAAGACTACAAGTTAATAAGTTAAATACTTTTGTTCAAGAACATATTTCAGGAATGAGTATTGTACAAATATTCAATAAACAAAATGTTGAATTTGATAAGTTTAAAGTTTTAAACAAAGGACATAGAGACGCCATGTTACAAGCAGTTTGGGCTACATCATTATTTTTTCCAATAGTTGAGTTATTTATGGCTTTATCCATATCGTTATTAGTTTTTTGGTCTTTTATGCAATTAGATTATCATCCTGAGATAGCAGAGAGTTTGGCAGGTATGATATTTGGGTATATCTTATGGGTAAATATGTTATACAGACCTATAAGGCAAATTGCAGATAGATTTAATGTCTTACAAAGAGGGGTTGTTAGAGCAGAGAGAGTTTTTCAACTGTTAGATACAGACGAAAGCATTGAACAAACAGGACAGATAACACAAGTTGATTTTGACCAAAAGCTATGCTTTAACAATGTATGGTTTGCATATAAAAATAACGATTGGGTTTTAAAGGGAATAACATTAAAAGTTGATAAATCTCAAACAGTGGCAATAGTTGGCGCTACAGGTGCAGGTAAATCCACCATTATTAATTTATTATTGAGATTTTATGAATTTCAAAAAGGAGATATTACAATTGGAGATGTGTCAATTAGAGATATTGAAATTAAAACATTAAGACGTAACATAGCAGTTGTGTTACAAGATGTATTTTTATTTTCGGATACAATTTTTAACAACATTACAATGGGTGATGAAAGTATTACTTTAGAGGAGGTTATTGAAGCTTCAAAAAGAGTTGGTGCACATGATTTTATTTCCAAACTACCAGATGAATATAATTTTCATGTTAAAGAGAGAGGCGGAATTTTATCGGTAGGTCAAAAACAACTTATTTCATTCATTAGAGCTTATGTTTATAATCCTAAAATTTTAATATTAGATGAAGCCACAGCAAGTGTTGATTCGGAGTCAGAAGAATTAATTCAAAAAGCAACCATAGAGTTACAAAAAGGGAGAACATCTATTGTTATAGCGCACAGATTATCAACGATTGTTAATTCTGATAAAATTATTGTGTTAGACAATGGTCAAATTATAGAAGAAGGCAACCATCAAACGCTTATATCCCTTAATGGACAGTATAAAAAATTATATGATTTGAATTTTGTATAACCTTAAAACCATAAGTATTTTACTACTGAAAAGCCAGACCATGCACCATTATTTGTTGAATTCAACATTTTTTAACTTATAATTTGTTTAAACAACTTCATTTACTAAACTCAGTAAATATTTTAGTGGTGAAGGTTAATACCTTAAATAAATTAAGATATAATTTTAGTAATAGCACCGTAAGTTACTAAAATTCCTCCTAAAATTAACGAAATTAAAGCTGCAATTTTCATTCCTTTTACTGAACCCTCTAGTGTTCCTGTTAATTCATCTTCTGATTTTGTAGATACTATGAATGGCTGCTTTTTGTCTTTTGGTTTTGAAATTGAAAGTTTACCAGAGCGATCGTTTACATCTCCAATAACATACAAGTCAGTATTTGTTGGAATGCAAAACTCTTCATATTTAAAACCTATGGTTCTAGTACTAGGTCCTGATGAAATACTAAAGCCTCCAAATGAAATATTTAAGCCCCTCCCCTTAGGTTCGTTTCCTTGTTCAAATTTTGAAAATGTTTTAACAGTATATAACTCAGCTCCTCTTGAATCAATTAATATTTTTCCAGTTTCATCTTTAATTGAGAAATCAGGAGAAGTATTAGTGTTTGAAGAGATTGTCTCTGATTTTCTAACCCAATTTTTGGTTGTATGTCCATTAGAACTTCTATTTGTTTTAAGAACTTCATACTCTCTTGTTACTACAGAGCGATAATAAACACATTCTTTTTTTCCAAATTCACTAATTTGAGGCGTTTCCGAAACTGCCTTTCCTTTTAATTCAGCATATATACTAAATGTCCCCGGACCGTGAGAGTCTATTAAACTTTTATAATTTTCTATTAATTCATTTGCATTAGAGGTTTCATTAATCTCTAAAACATTTAATTTATTAGCCTTTTTTTCTTTTACTATCCAAAGTATAACGCCAATTGCTATCAAAACAATTCCACCAATAATTAGTCCCATAATATTTTAAATTTTTATAAATGTAAAATGAATCTACAATATAACTTATTGATTCACAATTTTTTTGTAAATATAGTAAGTTATTGTAAAATTTAATTTTTTTAAGAAAAAGTTATTTAATTAGAAAAAAAATATCTATTTTTGTTTATCAATAGTAAGCATACTTTCTAAAATAAATGAAAAAGAAAAAAGATTTTATTAATCCCATAGATATTGATAAAGTTGTTGATAATCCTCATGCTTTAGAGTATGGACATCATATTGGTTCAGCAATAGTAAAGCCTGAAGATAAAGGAAAAATAAAAGGAAAATCACTGTCTGCTATGGAGTACCAAACAGACCAACAATTGGGGCAGATATATGAGCAAATGAAGTTATTGGCTGAACAAGCCAAAAAAATAGCTATTAGAAAAGAAATTTCAGAACGAATTTATCAAGCAGATTTTAGATTTACACCCATTATTAATCATACGTATTTTTTATATGAAAATCAACAAAACACGCAAATATTATCAATGATTGGCCCAAAAGAATGGGGAAGGGTTAGAACTGGCAAAAATTATACTTACTTAGCCACCATAAAATTATTAGCAGACCATACTTGGAATATTGTGGATACTAATAATGAAATGTTTACAAAGATTTAAAATTAATGAGCACTTATAATTTTTCAGCAGGTACTATAACACATATTAGAGATAACATTCTCTTAATAAAATATAATGTTCTTCAACCTGTTACAGTTGAAGATATAAAAGAAATTACAAAAATAAGAGAAAACATTATAGGTATTAAACATTATCATGCTATAACTGATTTTACTAACGGTATTGTTAATATAACAGATGAAGCAAAGGATTATATAGCGTATCAAAATAAAAATAATAATTTTAGAATTTCAGATGCCTTTATAACAACCTCAATGGCTACTAAAATTGAAATTAATCTCTATATATTATTTAAAAAACCAAACGTTAGAACAAAAACATTTGACAGTATTGATAAAGCATTAGTTTGGATTGATTCATTAGATGCAATTTTTAAGGGTTAAAAAAATATCAGAAAAAAATAAGGTTTAATCGATAAAATTACTATCTTTGTCTAAAGATTAAAGTCATTTGTTATGGAAAATTATAGTTTTAGTGCTGGTTCTGTTACTGTTTTAAAAGCTAATGTTTTTTTAATTGAGTACAATAAAATAGATTCTATTACTGTTAGAAATGTGTATGATTTAGTCAAGTTAATTAATAATTTGGTTGGGCATCATCCTTTTTATACGATTTCAGATTTTACAGGAGGATTGTTTAATTTAACTTCAGAAGCAAAATCTTTTTTAGCAGACCTGGAACACAAAGAATACCAACATCTGTCGGATTCTATTTTAGTAGATTCACTGGCAAAACGTATTGAGACTGAATTTTATCTGACTTTTCACAGACCAAAAGTTAAAACAAAAGTGTTTAATGATTTAAATAAAGCTCTAAATTGGATTGAGTTTCAAGAAAAGACAATTAATAAGGATGACCTAGAAATTGCCTGATTTTATAATTTTTTAAATTAACTTAACATTTTTTAAAATATTTTTATCAATGATGTACGTAATTTTATAAACAAATTAATTATGTCAAACTAGATAAAAATATAAAAATGAAAAAAATAGCGTTTTACTTAGGAGTATTCTCTTTATCGATTATAGGAGGTATAATAGGACAAACCATCACACATACTACAGAAAAAGAAGTAAATATTAATCAAACGCTTTATGGTGTTAATAAAGTTGACAACAAAAACGTTAAAACGGTTGCGCTTGCTAACGAAAATTTAAACATCAAAAATCAGCTAGTAGATTTAACATACGCCTCTAATAAAGCTGTCAAATCAGTAGTTCATATTCAAACACATTTTGTTAGGGAGCAAATTGTTTACGACCCTTTTTTACAATTGTTTTATGGAGAAAACGCATATAAAATTAGAGAACGACACGGACAAGCCTCTGGCTCGGGTGTAATTATATCTGATGATGGATATATTGTTACCAACAATCATGTAGTTCAAGACGCCAAAGAAATAATGGTAACGCTTAATCATCAAAAATTTAAAGGTAAATTAGTAGGTACAGACCCCTCTACCGATTTGGCAGTTATTAAAATTAATGCCAAAGGTTTAGACTACTTAAAATTAGCCAACTCTGATGATTTAAACTTGGGAGAATGGGTGTTGGCTGTTGGAAACCCACTTAATTTACAATCAACTGTTACTGCTGGTATTGTTAGTGCGAAAAACAGAAATATAGATTTATTAACAGCTAAATATAATCCAAAAGAAAATATATTTCCAGTAGAATCTTTTATTCAAACAGATGCAGCAGTTAATTCAGGCAATAGTGGTGGAGCTCTAGTTAATGTTAAAGGAGAATTGGTGGGGATTAATACTGCTATAGCTTCTGGAAATGGATTTTATACAGGTTATTCTTTTGCCGTACCATCAAATATTGTAAAAAAGGTAACCTCAGATTTAATAAAATATGGAAAAGTTGTAAGGGTACAATTAGGAGTTAATTTAATCGAAAATAATTCCGATTTTCAGTCAAAATTAAACTTCATTACAAGTGATGGTGTAATTGTTTTAGACGTTATTGCAAATGGTAATGGATTTAATGCGGGGCTAAAATCCAACGACATTATCATAGGGGTTGATAATAAAAAAATTAATTCTTTACCACAATTGCAAGAGGTGTTACTTCAATATCAACCCGGTGACGTAGTTCCACTAAAAATAGTTAGAGGTCAATTACATAAACAAATTAATGTTTTAATGGAATAAACTATGTATTCAATTTCAAAATAAACATATTAAGTGCTAATTGTTAATTAAAAAAAAGAATAGTTTATCTATTTGTGGTCATAATGATTTATTTTTGTTTATTCAAAATCTAAACAAAGATGACTTTAATTAAATCAATTTCTGGAATAAGAGGAACAATAGGAGGAAAACAAGGCGAAGGATTAACACCATTAGATGCCGTTAAATATGCCACGGCTTATGCTCAATGGATAATCAATAGAAGTGGAAAATCAAAACCTAAAGTAGTTGTGGGACGTGATGCACGTTTATCTGGAGGAATGGTGTCTAACCTTGTAACTGCCTCTTTAATTGGAATGGGAATAGATGTGATAAATTTAGGATTATCTACTACACCTACAGTTGAAATTGCTGTGCCAATGGAAAAAGCGGATGGCGGGATTATTCTAACGGCTAGCCACAATCCAAAACAATGGAATGCCTTAAAGTTATTAAATGAAAAAGGAGAGTTTTTGTCAAGAAAAGACGGTGAAGATATATTAGAATTAGCAAATAAAGAAAATTTTAACTATGCACAAATTGATAATATTGGAAAAAGAAAAGATGACGATTCTTTTTTACAAAAACATATTGATGCAGTAGTACATTTACCTCTTGTTAATACAGAACAGATAAGACGTAAACATTTTAAAGTTGTGGTTGATGGCGTAAATTCAACAGGAGGCATTTTTATTCCCTCTCTATTACACGCACTTGGTGTTAAAGAGGTTATAGAACTATATTGTGAACCAACAGGAGAGTTCCCTCACAATCCTGAACCATTACCTGAAAACTTAACAGCCATTGCTCAAAAAATTAAAGATACTAATGCCGATTTAGGTATTGTTGTTGACCCTGATGTTGATAGACTTGCTTTTGTTTGCAATGATGGTAGTATGTTTGGAGAAGAATATACCTTAGTGGCAATATCCGACTTTGTATTGCAAAACACACCCGGTAATACGGTTTCTAACTTGTCCTCAACCATATCTTTAAGAGAAATAACCGAAAAATATGATGGCTGTAAATATTATGCTTCTGCCGTTGGTGAGGTTAACGTTGTTGAAAAAATGAAAGAAGTAAATGCAGTAATCGGAGGAGAAGGAAACGGTGGAATCATATACCCTGAATTGCATTACGGTAGAGACGCCCTTGTTGGTGTAGCTTTATTTTTAACTCAATTAGCAGAATCTGGTCTAACCTCAAAAGAATTAAGAGAAACTTATCCAAATTACTTTATTTCAAAAAACAAAATTCAGCTTGAAGAAGGAATGGATGTTGATGGTGTTTTGAAAAACATAGCAAGTGATTACGCACATAAAGTGGTAGATACTACTGATGGTGTAAAAATTTATTTTGGTAGTGAATGGGTGCACTTACGTAAATCAAACACTGAACCTATTATCAGAATTTATTCCGAGTCTGCATCAAAAGATAAAGCAAATCAATTGGCTTATGAAATTATGGATAAAATAAAAGCCTTAGCCTAAAATGGTATAATAGTTGTCAAAAAACAGTTAACAAACTTTCTGTAATTTGCAGAATAAAATTAAAAGACAAAATGATAAAAAATCTATTTTTTTGCTTAACAATTTCAATATTTTATAATTATTCAACTGCTCAAAATGTAGAGGAAGATGAAAATTGCTTACCACCCAATAAAAAAGTAATGAAAGTCTTAAAAGTTACCAACAATTCCAAAGCAAGTGACAGGGAAATTTCAATGGCTTATGCTGAGGCCGTAAAACTTGCCCCAAATAATGCTTATGTTTGGTTTGTTCAAGCCGAGTATAATTTTAATAGAGCACAAAATATGGAAAAAGCCTATGAAATGGGTAGAATTAATTTTACTCAGCTTAAAAATGTTTATATGGGGGCAGTTAAGGGCTATAAAAAAGTAATAGAAATTTGCCCCAAATTTAATGCCACCCCTTATTACAAAATTGGCTTTGTTTATTTTATGTTGAATGATAAAAATACTGCAACAAAGTATTTTAAACAATTTTTGGACTTTAAAAGTAACAACCCCGACCGCTATCCGAGTCAATATATGAAATGGAAAAAAAATGTAGAAGAAATTTTACCCGAAATGGAAGCGAAAGAAAATTTTTATAGTCATCCAGTACCATACAACCCAGTCATTGTAAAAAATGTCTCAACAGTAGATGATGAATTTTTACCAATGATATCTCCAGACAACGAATTGTTGTTTTATACACGTCGTAAAGACGAAAAACACCTAGGTGATATTCAGATACAAATAAAAGAAAATTTTACAGTGAGTGAACGTTCTGATGTTAACTCATACTTTAATCAAGGCGAAAAGTTGACGGCACCATTTAATACAAACGAATTTAGTAAATATGGCGGCGTTACACTGTCTTTAGATAATAAAGAAATGTTTATTTGTGCGTGTAAAGACATCCAAATTTATGGGCAAGAATATGTAAATTGTGACATTTATGTAACTCATTTTGAACGTTCTGGTGAAGGTGGTAATGATTTTACTTGGACGCCTTTAAAAAACTTAGGTCCAAACATTAATACTAAGGATGGCTGGGAGGCACAACCTACTTTATCGGCAGATGGTAACACGCTCTATTTTGCTACCTATCGTTCTAATTCACAAAATACTGATATATACTATTCAAATAGAAATAATGATGGAACTTGGTCGGTTGCTAAACCTGTACCCGTAATTAATTCTGCTGGACACGATAAAGCCCCGTTTTTACATCAAGATTCTGAAACTATGTACTTCGTGTCTCAAACATCACCAAGTAGAAAAGGCGCTGAAAACAATGGTAATTTTGATATGTATTACACACGAAAAGATGAAAAAGGAAATTGGGAAGAACCAATTAATTTAGGGTATCCAATTAATACCAAAAATAATGAAGTAGGTTTAATTGTTTCAACTGATGGGCATTACGCTTATTTTACGTCTGATAGAGAAAAAAATGGAGTAGGTGGTTTTGACATTTACTATTTTGAATTGTATGAAAAAGCACGCCCTAAAAAAGTAGCTATGATTAAAGGTTCAGTAGTAGATGACAAAGGAGAGCCTATAAAAGATGCTACAGTCCAAGTGTCTTATAAAGATTCTAAAGAAACCGTAGAAGTTAAAGTAAACGGTGATGATGGAAAATTTGCAGCCATTATAAATGTTGAAAAAGAACAAGATGTTAGGGTCACTGTAAAAAAAGAAGGACATTCTTTTGATACAAAACTTATAAAAAAAGAAGAAATTGCTCAACTAAAAAAATCAAATACAACTTTTATAAAAGAAAAGGTTGAAATGGAAATAGGTGAAATAAAAGTAGGCAAATCATTTACCATTGACAACATTTTATTTGCTACAGATTCTTACGTCTTAACTGATGATTCTAAATTTATACTAGACCAATTTATCGTATTTTTAAAAGAAAATCCAACAGTAACAGTAACTATTGAAGGACACACCGATAATCAAGGAGATGATGAAAGAAATTTAAAATTAAGTAAAAATAGAGCAAATGCGGTTTTAAATTATTTGGTTGAAAATGGCATAAATAAACAACGTTTAAAATCCATAGGGTATGGTGAAACAAAACCAAAAGTTAGTAATACTACACCTGAAAATAGAGCGAAAAACCGTAGAACAGATTTCTTAATTACAGGAATGTAACAAATTTAAAAAGTAAAATAATTAAAGTTTTAATAACTAAAATACTATCTACTAAACCTGAAAAATAAATTTCTTTATTTGTTTGCTTTGAAAGATTTAAAATAATAACAGATACAACAATAAAAATAAAACTACTATACATTAAATTTGGATAATTATACACAATTAAAGCTTCACTTAATAAAAATAAAATAATGGATAGATATCTTGCTTTTGTTTCACCTATAATTTGAGGAATAGTTTTAGTCGTATGCTTATCTAGTTTCATATCCCTTACATCAAAAGGAATGGTAATTGATACCATTAACATAAAAGTAGAGATAATATCAATAATAACACGTTGAGTAAATAAGTACCTATTTTCAACTAAATAAGGAAAAATGACACAAAATAAAACCCAAACAAAAGCTATTATAAATATCTTTAAGGTAGGTATATCTCTTAAACTTTTACCGTTTAACCCAGGTATTTTCCAAACATAAAAAAAAGTTAAAACACCAATAAATGTCAAATGTGCCCAAAATTCTAAAATAAATTCAAATCCAAAATATACGCTACCTAAAAGAGCTATACTAGTAATTAGTAGAACACTTTTTTGATTGACCATTATCCACTCTACACGTTCTCCCTTTAAATTTATATTTAATTTTATTTTAATTAACCTTTGAAAATTATAAGAAAATAAAGTGGTAAAAAATACAAAATAAAGTAAACTAGTATTAATTGTAATATTGTTTAACACATAAAAATTTAGCGTTAAACAAACTGCCCCAAAACTAATCCATAAATTAGAAAATACTATTTGTTTTGTAATGCTGATTTTACTTGAAAATGGCATACGTAATCAGCCCTAAACCAACCCCCATAAAACTGCCTTTTAAAGCAGAAAAAGTTCTTTTTTGTTTAGCGTAGGAGTTAAATCCAGTATAGTAAATCTTATCGCCATACCCTTCTTGGTGTAAAATATACTTCTGTTTAACCCTCATATTGGGTAAGCCAAAAGAAACACTAAGTAAAATTGGTACGGTAAAAGGAAGAATAGTAGGTCTTTTCTGAAAAAAACCTGTATTAATATTAGGGTAATCTACATGATTGGTGTCATTAGCGACAGATTTAGGTAAATAAGTATCCCACAAAGAAGTTGCATAAGATAAAGCAAAACTCGACCAAAATACATAATACGGTTTATAGGTTTGTCGAGCATCATACGCACCTATAGCATATCGCTTACTTTCATTATAGGTTAAAAAATTTCCAATTTCATCATCTTGCTTATAAACAGCTGTTTCAATACCATTTTTGTAGTAAGAGTTTATCCTATAATCAGCAATAAAATACTGTTCAATCTTGCCCTTTTTATTTTTTATCTCAAAATGTAAACTAGGGCCTTCCATCCCTTTTATATTGCACCTATATGATTTACCGTTAAGTAATAAAACAGAGTCTGCAAAATTTTGAGCAGAACTATAATAAGTAGAAAACATTAATAGAAATAACGATAAAGTAAAAAATTTCATAATTTTTGTTTTTAACAAAATTAAACATTTATACAACAATGAGAAGTATCACAACAAATAAATTTATAGAATTGTTTATCTTTGCAGACTTATAATATATATAACGCAAAAGTGTATGAATTTTTCTGATAGACACATTGGACCAACTACTCAAGAACAAAAAGAAATGCTTGAGGTAATAAACGTTTCATCATTAGATGAATTAATTGATAAAACTGTCCCTTCACAAATAAGACTAAAATCTAGCCTTAACATTGAAGAGTCCATGACTGAACAACAATATTTAGAACATATTAAAGAATTGGCGTCAAAAAATAAAATATATAATACATTTATAGGTCAAGGTTATTATGGTACATTAACACCTCCAGTAATACTCAGAAATATTTTTGAAAATCCAGGTTGGTACACTGCTTATACACCTTATCAAGCAGAAATATCACAAGGAAGATTAGAGGCATTGTTAAATTTCCAAACAATGGTATTAGATTTAACCAAAATGGACATTGCAAATGCTTCTTTATTAGATGAGGCTTCTGCAGCTGCTGAGGTGATGATAATGTTTTTCAATTCAAGAAGTAGAACTCAAAAAAAAGAAGGGATAAATAAATTTTTTATAAGTAGTAATACTTTTCCGCATGTCATAGATGTAGTAGAAGGTCACGCTAAAAATTTAGATATTGATTTAATTATTGCAGATGAAAATGATTTTGATTTTTCAAATGAGTTTTTTGGAGCGATTGTTCAATACCCAACTACCGAAGGGCAAGTGTGGAATTTAGAAACTTTTATATCTAAAGCACATGATAGTGGTATTCAAGTAGGCGTAGGTGCCGACATTTTATCATTGGTAGTATTAACTGCCCCAGGTGATTGGAGTGCTGATGCTGTATATGGCAGTACGCAGAGGTTTGGAGTACCAATAGGATTTGGTGGACCCCACGCAGCGTATCTAGCAACTAAAGAAATCTACAAAAGAAATATACCAGGTAGAATTATAGGGGTGTCGATAGATGATGATGGGAATAGAGCTTTAAGAATGGCACTTCAAACAAGAGAACAACATATAAAAAGGGACAAAGCAACATCAAATATTTGTACAGCCCAAGCTTTATTAGCAACTATGGCTGGTATGTATGCTGTGTACCATGGACCTAAAAATTTAAGAAACATTGCGATTGACACCCACTTAAAAGCTGTTTTTGTAGCCGACAAATTAAGAACATTAGGGTTTTCAATTAAATACGACCACTTTTTTGATACAGTAACAGTATTGTTACCAACAGGTATAAATACCGAAATTGTAGAGAGCATTGCTTTAGAAAATGAAATAAACTTAAACTACATTGATGATACAACGTTAAGCTTTTCAACTGATGAAAGTAAAACTACTAAAGATATTCTTGATTTAATCAACATATTTGCAGAAGTAAGTGGTTCTGATATTATAACGATAAAGGACAATGAATGGATGACCTCAAAATGCCCTCTATCTTCTGATTTACACCGTAAAGACAAAATTTTAACGCATGAAGTATTTAATACTTATCATACCGAAACAAAAATGATGCGTTATATCAAAAAATTAGAAAACAAAGACTTATCATTAGTACATTCAATGATTTCTTTGGGGTCTTGTACCATGAAATTAAACGCCGCAGCCGAACTAATTCCTTTGTCATGGCCTGAATTTACAAATATTCATCCTTTTGTACCTCAAAAACAAGCAAGTGGATATTTGGAAATGATTAACGGTTTGGAAAAAGATTTATGTGAAATTACAGGCTTTGCTGGTATGTCATTACAACCTAATTCTGGCGCAACCGGTGAGTACGCTGGTTTAATGGTTATAAAAGCCTACCACCAAGACAAAGGTGAAACGCAAAGAAATATTTGCTTAATACCAAGTTCCGCACATGGTACAAATCCTGCATCAGCAGTAATGGCAGGATTAAAAGTAGTTGTGGTTAAGGCTGATGAACAAGGTAACATACTAGTTGATGATTTAAGAGAAAAAGCAGAAAAGCATAAAAACGAATTATCATGTCTAATGATTACTTACCCCTCTACACATGGTATCTATGAGGAATCTATCATTGAAATTACATCAATAATTCACGAAAATGGAGGGCAAGTTTATATGGACGGGGCCAATATGAATGCGCAAGTAGGATTAACCAACCCTGGAAACATTGGAGCTGATGTTTGCCATTTGAATTTGCATAAAACATTTGCCATTCCTCACGGAGGAGGAGGGCCAGGTGTTGGACCTATTGGCGTAGCAGAGCATTTAGTGCCTTTTTTACCTGGTAATGTAAATGTTTATGGAGTTGGAGGTGAAAAAGCTATTCACGCGGTATCAGCAGCACCTTACGGTAGTGCTTTGGTATTATCAATTTCTTATGCATATATTAAAATGCTAGGTGCTAATGGGTTGACAGATGCAACTAAAAATGCAATTTTAACGGCTAATTATTTAAAAGCCAAACTGCAAAATTATTACCCAATTTTATATACAGGAAAAAACGGATATGTTGCACACGAAATGATTGCAGATTGTAGACAATTTAAAAAAGATTGTGGTGTAGAAGTAGCAGACATTGCCAAGCGTTTAATAGACTATGGCTTTCACGCTCCTACTGTTTCTTTTCCTGTTGCAGGAACTTTAATGATAGAACCTACGGAAAGTGAGGATAAAGGTGAATTAGACCGATTTATTACCGCAATGATTGCTATTCGTCAAGAGATAGAGGAAATTAAAGAAAAAGAATTAGACCAGCATAACAATTTATTAAAAAATTCTCCTCATACAGCACAATTAGTTAGTGCGGATGAATGGAATATGCCATACACAAGAACTAAAGCCGTTTACCCAGTTGAATATTTACGTGACAATAAATATTGGGTACCAGTAAGACGTGTGGATAATGCTTATGGAGATAGAAATTTAGTTTGCGCTTGTGTTCCAATAGAGGCGTACATAGAACAAGAAGCTTAAAGATATAAGTGTTAACGTATAAAGTTTACCTATAATACAACATACATTTAGTAACAAGATAAATAATAAAGTATATATTGAATATTTCATCTAAATACTTAGAAGAAGCTATAGAACATTTTGCATCTCTACCAGGGATTGGAAAAAGAACGGCCTTACGGTTAGTACTTAATTTATTAAAAAGAGATGAAAATAATGTAAAGCGCTTTGCAGACACTCTAAATCATTTACATGAGCGCATAAAATCATGTAAAAAATGTGGTAACATTTCTGATAAGGATATTTGTGGGATTTGCACACAAAATTCAAGAAATCATTCAATTATTTGTGTGGTAGAAGATATTAGAGACATATTAGCCATAGAATCAACGGAACAATTTTTTGGAGTGTATCACGTTTTAGGGGGAGTCATTTCGCCAATGGATGGTATTGGACCAAATGACTTAAATATCAATTCATTGTTTGAACGTATAGAAAATGAAACTACCGAAGAAGTAATTTTAGCTCTAAATTCCTCAATGGAAGGCGAGACTACAAACTTTTATCTATATAAAAAATTAGAACCCCTAGGGGTTAAAATCACAACATTATTAAAAGGAGTTTCTGTAGGCACAGAACTCCACTACGCAGATGAGTTATCCCTAGGTCGCTCAATTCTTAACCGCCTACCATTTGAATTAGGGTTTAAAAAATAAACACTAATTCAATATGTTTTTTATTATTTTAGGTTAAGTGAAACAGCCCGTCAATAACCTTGATTAATTTAACTCTAATGGTATCGGCCATTTTACTCAACTCAGTATCATCAACAACCGTCATAGTAGTTACAGGGTCAACTGCAAAAACTTCTACACTATTGTTGTCTTTTTGTCTTACGATAACATTGCAAGGTAAAAATACGCCAACATAAGCATTGTGGTTTAATGCTTCATGTGCAAATTGAGGATTGCAGGCGCCTAATATTTTGTATGGTTGAAAATCAACGTCTAACTTATTTTTAAATGTTGCTTTCATATCAATTTCAGTAATAATACCAAACCCTTCTTTTTTAAGTTCCTCTGTAACTAGCTCTACAGCTTTGTCTATGGTAATGTCTCTTAACAGTGTTTCTATATAATAACTCATAACTTTATATTTTTTAATTATCGTATTCTTCTCCTTTATGTTCTTGTTGACCTAAAGTCCAATCATCAGTTAAAATTGTTTGAAGCCATATTCTTCCTTGTTTTCTAAATACTTGTACATTGACACCAAAATGAGAATGAAAATTTTTCTCAAAAGTTGATGTCTTTTGATGACCATCAATACTTAATTCTCCTTCGTTGTGTATCTTTCTTATATCTTTAAGTTGTAACTTATCATCATACATAGCCATTCTTGAATTACCTTCTCCTTCATGATGTTCTTCCGAAAAGAATTCAATTTTTAAATGAGGAAAATGTGCGTTAAATTCTTGTTTGATATCTTTAAGTTTTTTCTCGTCACTTATTTTTAATGTTTTCATCTTTTTTAAATTTATTTTTGATAAACCATAAACCCTCTTTCAATATTAATGGATTTATCTATTGCACATCAAAATTACGCAGATACTAGAGAGACTAAAATATCAAATATCAATAAATTTTCTGATTGTTATCATAAGTTTATAGAGGTGTTAAATAAAAATTTGCACAAAAAAATCCCTCAACGTTAATTGAGGGATTCTTAGTAAGTATTATAAAAAAAACTGCTTAGCCAATTACTTTAACTTCTACAGCGTTCATTCCTTTTCTACCTTCTTTTAATTCGAATTCTACTTTGTCATCTTCTTTAATCTCATCAACTAAACCAGATACGTGTACAAAAAATTCTTCATTTGATTCGTCTTCAACGATAAAACCAAAACCTTTGGTGTCGTTAAAGAACTTTACTGTTCCTTTACTCATTACTATTTTTTTAAATTATGGGACAAAGGTAAGTATAATAAATACCAAAACACTATAAAAATCAAATTATTATTAAATAAAATTAATTTAAACAAGTTTTGTTAAAGCATTTACTGCAATTTTTATATTTTCTCTTATGTCTAAAATGTTAGCATCCATCATATAACAGGGCGCAGTAACAATTTTTAGATTTTCGTCAATTAAAATATCTTTTAGTGCTTTTTCTTTAATTTTTGCACCAGTTTTTTCTAATCCTGCATGAAATTCAGTAATATTATAAGGTGATTTATCTTTTGAAGTACCTAAAGTTAAGTTAACCTTATGCTCAGAACCTTCTAGAGCTTTTGCTATAACAACAGGGCTAACACACAATGCTGCAATTGGTTTTCCTGCATTAATTAAGTTTACAATTAAAAGCTTTACTTCTGGTAAAATTTCGCCATCAGGTCCATTAAACGCCCACCGTGTAAAATTTTTGGCAGAACCAAATCCTCCTGGGATAATTAAAGCATCTATATTTGAAGGATTAATATCATTAATGTCTTTAATATCCCCCCTGGCTATTCTTGCAGACTCAACCATCATGTTTCTTGTTTCATTCATTTCTTCACCATTTAAGTGATTGATAACGTGATGTTGATTTTGATCAATGGATATACATTGATAGTCTGCACCAACCTCTTTTACAGCTAACATACTAAATACAGCTTCTTGAATTTCGGCGCCATCATATACGCCACAACCCGAAAGTAAAATACCTATTTTCATTGTTTCTTTAATTTAGTTTCTTTATTTTATTTTATTTTTTTATGAAATGACTAATTTAATAAAATATTACAAATAATCAATTACAATTATTTACCTTTACTTACAAAATGAATTTAAAAGATAAACAAATACTTTTTTATGATGGAGATTGTCCTTTTTGTAACAAAACTGTTGCTTTTGTACTAAAGCATAAAAAGAATGATAGTCAAATTTATTTTTCAGCTTTGCAATCTCTTTTTGCAACAAAGACATTGGCTAAACATCACATTAAAATTAAAATGGACACATTGTATTATATTGTAGATAATAAAGTTTATGATAAATCCACTGCTGCTATCATCTTATCTAAATCTTTAAAATTTCCTTATAATTTATTAGTTACTTTTTACATCATTCCAAAATTTTTTAGAGATTGGGTTTATACTCAAATTGCAAATAAAAGACAACAGTTTTCAATTGAACCTTTTTGCAAACTTCTTAATGAAGACGATAAAAAATGGTTTTTGGAATAATACTTGTTTAATGAATATCAAAAGAATAGGCTTGTTTATAGATTACAATAAATCTAGGATATTCATCTCCAAGTTTATTATAATCTGCAGCCTCATCACTAATTCTATGCTTTTCAACTATAATTTTTAGTGTATAGTTTCCTGTATTTTGAGCTTTAAATTTTAAGGTATAAAATCTTTCTTCTTGCGGCAATAAGTTATTGTCCGATATTTTTTTAGCTTCTGGGTGCCATTCCCAATGTTCACCAATTTTTTCAACTTTTTTATATACTTCTTGACCACCTTGATGGGTAATTAAGAACTTAATTAAAATAAAACGCTCAGGATCTCCAGTAGGTACTTTATGTCCTGCAAATTCATTTTTAACTTTAAATGTAAAATTAATGGTGTCCTCTAATTTATATTTTGTTTTAATTTTAGAAGATGAAAATGAAAGTCCATTAAACACTTTAGTTTTTGCATCTTTTGATTTTGGAATACCTGAGCCTTTAAAGTAATGATGATGAGATAATCTTTTTTGATATCCAGGAACAATTACTCTTGTAATAGTATCCATGTGACATGAAATGCAGTTCTTTTCTTTATAAAAAGGACCTACTTTCCATTCGTCTCCCGTTTCAAAAGAACAAGCAAGTGTAGGAGTGATTACTGCAACAGCATTATGACACGAAATACATAATTTTTCCGATAAATGTGCAGTGTCTTTGATAGTTTTATGTGGTGCTTTATCAGTTCCTGTTGGGCCAATAATAGCATTATTACGAACATGACATGCTGCACAAGTAATACCCTCTAGTTTTAACTCTTCGTCGTAGTGTGGATTGACTACTTTTACAGGTTTATAAATATCTCCATCAATTAAACCCTTTACAATACTGTCTTGTTGGTTTTGAAGCGGTATGTGACAATTTATACACATAAAAGGGGATGTTTCTTTTTTCAACTCAGCTTGAAATTGAGCATCAGTCCACGCATGAGAATGTGTAGAGTATTGCCATTCTTTATAATGTTCTTGATGACAAGCTCCACAGCTTTCTGCACTTAAACTTGTTAAACCTTCTGGTATTTCTTGATGGGGGACTGCTTTATCCCAGGAATGCTCAAGTGGGGTAATATTTGGAGCATCAGTTATTATTTTTGCATCATTTTGACATTGTAAAGTTGTAATTGCAATTATAGATATAGCAAGTAGTAGAATTCTGTTTTTCATTGAGGTTGTTTAAGATTGAATGATGAAATATGAAAATGAGTTATTTTGTTGATTGATAAGGCATTTTTGAAAAAAATAGTAAAGCTATGGTTAGAAAAAATAACGAAGGCAGACGATAAAAGAATCATTGTTTAACTTATGATTTGACTTTAAACAACTTTATTAATTAAATGAGTATTTATCCCATTCGTATTCTGAAAAGTTTTCATGAAAACTTAACCCTAAAAACATAGCCATTACATTAATGGATACAAAAAGGTAAATCATATAAAATCCATACTCTAACCAATTTATACCATTTGGATTTGTAGTTATCCAATGGCTAGGTGTAATAATTGCGATAAATAAAGATAAGTATAAGGCAAATTTTAACCAATTTGAAACATTCTTAATCGGCCAGGCTAATAATTTCCTCCAGGCGTTTAAATCATTACCCCATTGATCAAGTAAATAATATTTGCCATCATTTAGTGATGCAAATAACAAAGGGTCACCGTCGCAATCACCTAATTTTAAGGTTCGTTTTGGTGCAACTATTTTTAACCCTTTGAATTTGGCGTTTATCAGCTTTTCTTTTGCTTTTATTTTCAGTACCGTTTTTATAGGGGTTTCATTGTTAAACCTGTGAGAATCAACAAATTTTAAACGATAAGTTAAACAAAGTTCTTTAATTTGTTCAAGGCTAAAAATATTTTCTACTTCTAATTTTGAAATATCAACAATTGAATATTCCTTTTTAGGCTGAGACGCTTTTATTTCAGCAATAATTTTAGCTTCAATACTTTCATCTTCATTAAGTATTTTTTTTGCCTCATCAAGAATGTCGTAAGGTTGCTCCTTTTTTATTTGTTTTAACTCTTGATGTAAATTAACATTGTGATTGCCTAATTTCATAAGATTGAAAAAGTTATAAATTATTGCTTTAACTCCTGAGGTATATCTGCAGTTAAAGTTTTTAAAAATGTAACAATACTGTTTACCTCTTCGTCTGTTAAATCTTTGTTTAATTGTAATTTAGCCATAATTTTAACCGATTCTCCTAAATCAGAAACACTTCCGTCATGAAAATATGGATAGGTTTTTTCAATGTTTCTTAAAGAAGGGACTTTAAACATAAACATATCAGATTCAACACCGGTAACCACATATTTTCCACTATCAATTTTTTCACTTTTGGTTAGCTCCCAATAATCTCCAAATGTTCCAAATTTTTGAAACATAGTTCCACCTAGTAAAGTACCATTGTGGCAAGAAGTACAACCAACAGAAATAAAAGTGTTTAACCCCTCTTTTTCTTCATCAGTAAGAGCTTTAGCATTACCAGTTAAATAGTCGTCAAATTTTGAAGGCGTTATTAATTTCCGTTCATACGCTCCTATGGCTTTTTTCAAATTGTCATAACTTATAGGTGTATCATCATCAGGAAAGGCAGACTTAAACATTTCAACGTATTCATCTACTTTTTCTAATCTTTTAATAACATCACCTTCACTTGGCATAGCCATTTCTACAGGGTTAAGTATTGGACCACCTGCTTGAGCTTCTACATCAGGTTCTCTACCGTCCCAAAATTGTGCTATGTGTAAAGCAGCGTTAAAAGTTGTAGGACTATTACGTCCACCTAACTCGCCATCATTCCCTTCAGAAAAAGGATTGTTATCTACACCATAGGTATCGACATTGTGGCAAGTATTACACGATTGTTTGTTATCTTTAGATAAGATATTGTCAAAATATAATTTTTTACCTAATGCTACCTTTTCATCAGTTAAAGGGTTTTCAGGGTTTTCTGCACTAAGAGGTAAAACACCAAAAAAATTTAATGCCTGATTTTGCAATTCAGGAAAGGCATCTACATAAACATCTTCCTGTTCAATATTTTTAATTTCTTCATTGTTATCACCTGAATTACAAGCTACAAATACGCTTGAAAATAGTACAGTGCTGTAAAATAACTGTTTAATCATAATTTTCATTTTTTTATCCACAAATATATTAAATTTATATAAAGTATGATGTGATTTTAGTTACACCTTAAATCCGCAAAACTTTTTTATAAAAAACAAAACATCCCCTTGTATATATTATTACTACAAGGGTTTTGTCATGTAAATATTTTCACTTATTTTAGTGAAGTTAAAAAAATAAATACAAGGGTGAAGATACAAAAATATTCAAACACGGTAAGTCCATTAGCAGGAATTTCTTTTGTTAATTATTATTTTAACAAAGTAGGTTTTAGTCAATTGATTGATAATGAACTTGGTAATAGAGTGAAGCGCGCAGGCTTTTCTTACAGCGATATTATTAGAAATTTAACTAACGTATTTTTAAGCGGAGGAGATGTTATTGAAGACATTAGCACTCATTTGGGTTCTCATTTAAAAGAGTACCTAATAATAATGTACCAAGTCCAGATACGA
>DQTE01000059.1 GCA_015662905.1 Crocinitomix sp.
GCGCATTAAGGACTTGCACCTTTGGGACTATTCTTTTGTTCAAAAGAACTATATTTACCATTCAAGGCACACACAATGGCTATAGTTAATACGGGGTTTAGTGATAAAAATGAAGATTAGTTCATTAAACAAACTTAGTGCAATACCGAAAGTTCAGCCCTTCGAAATCCCGTACTAACCATAGCCCAACGTTATGCTCAAGCTAAAAAACACAAACAATGGACATAAAAGAACAATATGAAGAATTGACAAAAAGATTGAAAGAAGTCCTTCCCTTTACAACTTTTCCAATAAGTGAACTTGTTCAGGAACTGCGAAGAAAAGGACACTCAATAACACTTAAAACTGAATTGATTGTGAAAGATGTTTATAATAGTGGAGATGTTTCTGGAATTTTTTGTATGATTGAGCAAAAAGATGATGAAGCTATTGCTTGTGGATTAACTCACTTAATTATCTCATCAAGACATCCTCTATTTAAAGAAATTACTGACTATCAAAAGGAAAGAAGTAAAAGAATAAAAAAAAACTGTAAAAAAATGGTAAAATTAGGAAAATCAGGAAACCCAATTAGGATCAGAGTGAATAATAAACAGCGAATGGAAGAGGTTGTTGCGATATGTGAAAAAAATAATTGGAAATTTATCTGTGGAATTGAACCTGACAAGGAAGAAGATATTTCAGAACTAGAATATATGTTAAACCCAAAGGCTTTTAGTAAACGACCAAAAATGACAAAACCCAACATTGAAACTATGATAAAATCTAAACCTACAATTGGTCGAAATGAACCTTGTCCTTGTGGCAGTGGATTGAAATATAAAAAATGCTGTTTGAATAAATGAAAGAAAGCCAGAGCATAACAATGGCAACCCTTACACAACCCCATAAACTTTAAAAATGAGCAACACTAAGAAGCGATTGAAGCTGTTTTTAAAATAAATTTATACATTAGCACCATATTTTTGTCAAACACACAAAAAAATAAGGTGAAAACATAAGTAAAATAAACGGAACAGTTCCGTTTATACATAGGTTGGCGGTAATTACAATAAATATGAAAAAACATAAAAATTTCAAACATATTACAAAATTACCAATTATAAATTATAGCGGATTTGATCCCAAATTTAGCAAAATAGAAGTTGCTAAAAAACATAGTTATTACATAATAAAAGATGTGTCTGTGACAGGAAATGCACCAAAAGATATTATTAGACTTTATGAATATGGTCATTCATTAAAAAGAAAACATACAAAATGGCCGATTTATATTGCAAAACTTGGTCATAAGTATTATCCTTTAGAATCAATTACTGAACAGTTGATTTCTGATATTGGTTTATCTTACGAATTTAACTTGGCATCATCAAAAATTTGCTTGCTCGGTGGACAAATTCGGTTTTTATCACGCTATTTTATTGAGAAAGAAACTGATGAATTACATCACGGAGCAGATTTATACGCAGGTTATTTAAATGATAAAAAATTTGTGGACGAGATTGAAATTAAACGAATGACTCAATCTTTTTTCACTATAAAATTCACAAAAGAAGTTATAGAATATTTCTTTAAACATTCCCATAAGGAAATTTTCACTTCATTTATGCATATGCTTTTCTTTGATGCATTAGTTGGGAATAATGATAGACATATGTATAATTGGGGAGTTATTAGAGATATTTATGGGAATAATATCGCAAAATATTCTCCGATTTATGATTCGGCACGTGGCTTGTTGTGGAATGAGAAAGAAAGTAAAATTAATGAATTTGCTAATGATGAAAAGAAATTGACTGATTTTGTGAAAAAATATTGCAATAAAAGTAAGCCTAAAATCGGAATAGAAGATAAAAAAAATGTGAATCATTTTGATTTAATTGAATCTTATAAAGAATTTTATTCCGCAGACGAGTTTATTAAAAAATTGTTTAAAAACAATAAAATAGAATGTGTTATTAAAAAAATAAATGAAGAATATAAAACACTATATAGTGAAGAAAGGCGGTATGTTATCAGTGAAATATTGAAATTTCGTTACTCAAAACTAAAAAATATTGTAAATTTGTAATTAAGTGAAAGAAAAGATAAAAAATATATTCAAAAAATTAACTCCTTGGTCAATTGACAATGAGTTCATACCAATTGGTGAGAATACTGAGAATGGTAAATTTGAACTATTGTTTGAAAATAAAGTAATTGGAACTTTAGAATATAAAAATAATAAATGGATTTTTAAATATTCTGATGAATACAAGAAAGAAAAATTTATATTACCATTACTTAACTTTCCAGATGTAAATAAGATTTATGAATTTGAAGATTTAGTACCATTTTTTGCCACTCGAATTCCTAACTTGAATCAACCATATCATCAAAAGAAAATAGACAAATACAAAGGGGATAAAAATAACCTTATCTCTCTGCTTAAAATATTTGGTGAAAAGTCGATTAATAATCCCTTCGAATTAAAATACTCATAAACTACCGCCAACAATGGTAACCGTTACACAAACCCATAAATTTTAAAAATGGGCAAACCTAAGAAGCGATTGAAGCTGTTTTTAGAAAAAAAGACCTCTTTTTCAGACTTCATTAATATACCATTTAAAGTGCTCATTTAAACTA
>DQTE01000278.1 GCA_015662905.1 Crocinitomix sp.
AAAATATATTTTCTGTTACCGTTCATTTTAATATCAACGCTAGCATGTCCGTTTTGGTCTAATACACCATAAGCTACACGTTTAGATTTAGACAAATAGAGGGATGACAAACTTTCCACTATAACGTATTCCATACCAGCATAGTGGCTATCGTCTGTAGGGTTGTTGATATTATACGCTTATATGGTTACCGTACTTTTCTTTTTACAAGCTGTTGTTATTATAAATAAAGCGAATATAAGCCATAGATGTTTCATAATATTTTGGTTGATTAAAACTAAACACTATACAATACACAATTTACAAAAAAATAATGAAAAACAACCAAAATATTTAAAAAAGTTGTGAGGGGGGCTATAATGGGGGGAGTGGTGAAAACTATAAAAATAGATTAATAAACGTACTTATTTTTTAGAGGGAGGAATGTAAACATTTTTAAGGTGTTTAACCTCTGCTTGTAGGTTTAGAATGGCTTTGGTTAGATCGCTTTCTTTAAATTCGGTGGTTGGCATATCAGATGAGATATAATTTACAAATTTCCAAATTTCAACAATATGGTTGGCGTGTACTTCATAGGGCTCGTAAAAAGGGTTGGTAGAACACAACTGAAAACATTGGTTGTCTTTTAATCTGTTGTAAACAATTTTAAATACAATACCATCATCTTTGGTAACTACAATATAAGGATAGCCATCTCTTACGGTATTCCAATTTTCTACATATTCTGCTACAACGTAGCTTCCGTCAGACACAGGAGGCATAGAATCGCCTTTAATGGGAAAAGTTCTGTATTTGCGGTCTTTTCTTAAAAAAGGGAGTTGAAAAGTAGGTAAAACACTAATAAAAGAAGGGTCGGCATAACCTGTTGTGTAGCCTGCTCTTGCTTTTTCGGGTACTAATTCAATATTTTCAACATCATCTTGATTAACAGTGGTTGCCAATACACGTAGTTTTTTACCTTCAATGTCCGAGCTAACTCCTGTAAACAACTCATTCCATTGTTTTTCGGTATAGGTAGAAAAATTGTCTTTAATTAATTTATCTATGGGTATTTTGTAAAAATCGCTAAATTTTATGAGGTTTTGGAGGTTTGGTTCGGCAACGCCATTTTCATATCCACTGTATGAAGAGCGGGTTAGCCCCAATATATTAGCTAATTCTTCTTGTGATATTTTTTTGCTTTTTCTTAATGCTTTTAAATTGTTACCAATCATTTTTTTGAGAAATTTTTAATCAAAGGTAAAAATAATTGATTAAATTCTTATCAATTTTAAAATATATTTTACTTTTATGGCGTGAAAAAAAATTGTGAGCGCTGTGGTAAATCTTTTGAGTGTTTATCAGATGACATTACCAGATGCCATTGTTACCAAATAAAACTACCAGATAAATCTTTATATGTAAAGCAAAAAGAGGTAAATGATAAAACGTATAATGATTGTTTGTGTCAGCAGTGTTTGATAACAATTTCGCAACAACTTAATTTAGATAAGTAATTACAAACAATAATAAAGCAAACAAGAGGGCACTTAAAGCTATTTGTTTTAATTCGGGATCAAACTTTTTTGGGTTTTTAATGTTTTTTATTCTTTGTAAGTGAGCAAAGTGAACAAAGGCTACTGTTAAAAGTGGTAATAACATTAAAAACAATTGCAGTCCGTTAAATTTTATCACAGCATAAATAATGTAAGACAGGTATGACCAGAAAAAAATGGCATAATGATACTTTTTTGCATTATTAAGTCCTATTTTAACGGGTATGGTTATTTTATTAACGGCTTTATCGTTTTCTATATCGCGCATATTGTTGAGGTTGAGTACAGCTACACTAAATCCACCCATTGTAATTGAGGGGAGGACTGAGAGTAATTTAAATTGCTTGCTTAGTAAAAAATAAGTTCCTAAAACAGCAACTAATCCAAAAAAAATAAAAACAAATAGATCACCTTTGGCCGAGTAGCCGTATGCTTTTTTGCCAACGGTATATTTGATAGCAGCAACAATAGAAAGTAATCCAAGTATAAAAAAACCAATAAAGTAAATGTTAATATGTCCTTTAAATGCTGTGTGTAACAACAATAAGCCACTTAATAATGATAAAACAGATGTAATGGCAATGGCTTTTTTCATTTCGTTTAATGAAATTAAACCAGATTGAATGGCGCGGGTAGGTCCTAATCTGTTTTTATTATCTGCACCTTTTTGAGCGTCACCGTAATCATTGGCTAAGTTTGAAAGGATTTGTAAAAATAGAGTAGTGAGTAATATTAAGGTTAAAGTTTTAAAATTTAATGTGTTATCTATTAATACAAGTGATGAGCCCAACAAAATAGCACTAAATGAAAGGGGTAATGTTCTTAATCTAAATGCTTTTATCCACGCTTTGAATTTATTCATACTACAAATTTAAGGAATTAATAAAGGTTTTTAGGGTATAGCTTTTAAAAACTAAGTTCTACACAACACCTCTTGATTTTAGTTCGAGATACTTGTTTATGGTGTTTAAGGTTAAATTGTTGGGTTTTGTAAGTATGGTTTGAATCCCGTTTTTTCTTAGTTCAAGTGCAACTCTTTTTTTATCCATCTGAAATTTTTCTGCAAATGTTTTTAAGTAAATTTCTCTAATATTTTTTGGTTTGGAATGTATCTTTTTTTCAACCTCAGTATTTTCAAAAAATATGACCACTAAAACGTGTTTTTGATTGATTCTTTTAAGATAAGGTAGGACACGTTTTAAGGCAGATTCTGTTTCAATGTTAGTGTAAAGCATGATTAAGCTTCTGCCTTTAATGTGGTTTCTTATATTGTGATAGAGTAGTTCAAAATTTGCCTCTAAAAATTTAGTTTTTTGATGATATAGCAATTGCATAATTTTTTGCAACTGATTTGAGTTTCTTTCGGCGGCAAGTTTAGCACCAAATTTATCTGCAAATGTGATTAATCCCGCTTTATCACCTTTTCGTAATACAATGTTAGAAAAAGCTAAAGTTGAGTTGATGGCGTAGTCTAAAAGGGTAAGTTCTTTAAAAGGCATTCTCATTGCACGAGATTTATCTATGATTGAATAGACATTTTGAGCCCTTTCGTCTTGATACTGGTTAACCATTAATTCGTTTCTGCGTGAGGTTGCTTTCCAGTTAATGGTTCTAAAATCATCACCTTGAACATAATTTTTTATTTGTTCAAATTCATTATTATGCCCTAAGCGTCTTATTTTTTTGATGCCAGACATTGCGGTTTTTGCAAACACTTTAAGCTCCATTTTTTTCATTTGTAAAATGGAAGGATGAACGGTAACTTTAATTTTAGCTTTTACAGGAAATTTACGTTGAACAAGATGCAAAAACACAGACGAAAAAGTATAAATATCTCCAAATTCATAAATCCCTCTATCGGTTGGTGTAACCGTATAATCAATTTGTTTAGATTGATTTGGCATAATGAAAAATGCAAATTTTAAATCTCGCATTTGCAATTGGTAAGGTACGTTTTCGTAAACAACCACTCGTATTTGAAAGTTGTAGTGGTTAGAGAGTACAATTTTAATTTTATTTTCATCACCTAAGGACATTGGGTTATGCAATTTTCTATGCGCAGAAATAGGAGATTTAAAAGAAAATAGTAAAATTATTTCTACCAACATCAAAGCGACAAATATACCTAATGTAATTTGTGCTATAAAAAATAGAAAAGGAAATACAAACGCCAAAACAAATATAAAAGCTATACTTGATAATAGTATAAAAAACCAATAGGTTAAGTATATGTTTTTAATAAACTTCATTGATAGTTTTACCTTGGTACTTCAATTTGGTGTATAATTTCTTTTACAATATCCTCTGTTGTTAAACCTTCCATTTCTGCCTCAGGGGTTAAAATTAATCTATGATTAAATACGTGAGGGGCTATAAATTGTATATCGTCAGGTATCACAAAATCTCTACCTCTTATTGCTGCATAAGCTTTAGATGCTTTTAAAAGGTTTAGAGATGCTCTTGGAGACCCGCCTAAATAAAGCTTTGCGTGATTACGCGTTTTGTTTGTAATTTGGGCAATGTAATTAATAATTTGGTCTTCAATTTTAATTTTGGCAACGGTGTTTTGTATTTGCTTTAATTCAGAGGTATTAAATACGGCTACCACTTCATCCATTGATGGGGCTTTAACATTGTTTTTGTAGCGTTGCATTATTTCTACTTCCTCTGATTGCGAAGGATAATCAACTTTTATTTTAAATAAAAAACGGTCTAATTGCGCTTCAGGTAAATTATAAGTTCCTTCTTGCTCTATAGGGTTTTGGGTTGCTAATACTAAAAAAGGAAATTCCAATTTATAAACATTTCCGTCATAGGTTATTTGGCGTTCTTCCATAACTTCAAATAAAGCGGCTTGTGTTTTGGCAGGTGCTCTGTTAATTTCATCTATTAAAACAATATTTGAAAAAACAGGTCCTTGTCTAAATTCAAAAGAGGAGGTTTTCATATTGTAAATAGAAGTTCCTATAACGTCAGACGGCATTAAATCCGGTGTAAATTGAATGCGAGAAAAATCTACTTTTAATGACTTGGATAAAACTTTGGCAGTTAATGTTTTTGCGACTCCGGGTACACCTTCTAATAAAACGTGTCCGTTAGAAAAAATGCTAATCAATAATAAATCTACCATATCTGTTTGACCTATCACAAATTTGGCTATTTCTTGCCGAGCAGCTGATACTTTTTGGTGAATTAAACTCAAGTCTAAAGAGGATTTAAAAATGTCATCAACTTTTTGAGTTTTACTTTGTGGTTGGTTTTGATTTTCATTAGAGGATGCTTTTTGCCCCTCTGGATTATTTTTCTGATTTTCTTCCATAATTATTTACAATTTTTATAAAAGTATTCTATTTTGTGGTGCAATTGAATGAGAACTTCATCTAACACCACATCTTTACCTTTTAATTTATTAAACAGTTCAAAAATTTCTGTAATTTTATTTTCATCAACCTGCGATTTTAGAGCTAATTTTTCTATAAACTTTTTGTCAGGTTGATGTGTGCTAAGATAATAGTGGTCAGCTATAAAATTCATAAATGTTTTTTCTTTAAGCGCTATGAGTTTGCCGTGTTTTTTCTCTTGTAAATACAAAGAACTTACAGTTTGCACGTACTTTAAAGAGGTGTTTTCTTTTAACTCGGCTGGTTTAATAATGTTTTGCATTCTTTTACCTTTAAATAACATATATAATAGTGCTGTTAATAACAAAATTACAAAAGCCCAAGTTAGGGCAATATGGTTAAAAATAAATTCTAAAGGTGACCTTCTATCCATATCTCCATCACCTTTATTTTTATTGTTTTTAAAGGTGTTATGTGGTTTTAAGTTGTATTTGTCCCATTGTATTTTTCCAGGGGGCACGTGTTTTAAAATGTTTTCGGCATATTCAAAGCCAGTATTTGTAAACATTGATATATTTGTAAACAGGTAAGGGGTAGTATGAAAAAACATAGCACCATCACCATAACTAAATTTTAAAAAATTAATGTGTTTGTTTTGGCTTGTACCTAGTATAAAACTCTTGGCGTCCTCCCACTCTTCTGTATTATTATCTATAAAATAAACCCAGCTGTGCTTTGTAGTGAGGTTTTCGTAAACGTATTTAAAATGGTAAGAATTGTTTTTTAATTTTTTGTGAGTAAACTTAAAAGTTTGTGTAGAATCAAACGTTGAGTAGTAGGCAGTATATCCGTTTATAAAAAATTCATCTAAAATAATTAAAGGAAGTTTTTTAGTTGAAATAAAAGCTGTATTTCCATCATATACAAAATCTAATAATTTTTCTACTGATTCATCAGACATATAATTATCTTCTCCAATAAAAAAATAAATGTCATTTTGGTTGGGGGTATCTGTTAAGCTTTCGGTAATTTTGTTATCAATTTCAATAAACTTATCAAACAATCCTAAGGTGTCTAAAAGTTCTTTCATCATATATGTTCCATAAGGGCTTACGTCATCTGGTTGATAGGTTTTATACCAAGTTGTAGTAATGTCTGGTTCTTGTTTTTTAAGACCAAAAAAATAGATTAGAACAACAGCTAGTAAAACGATTGAGCCAATGACAATGATATTTTTTTTTGTTTTATTCATTATTCAATGCCAAGTTGATTTAGTAGATGAATAAAACTTGGTTGTATGATTTCAAATTGTTGTTTATTTAGATGTCTTTTACCATACCAAACTATTTCAAAATAGGTTACAATTTTACTAAACTCTTTATACAAACTTTGTTTTTGCATTTCATATAAATAGTGCATATTAGTTTTTTCTTTTCCCCATTTTATCCATTGTTTTGCTGATAAATCTTTAAGGATAAACAAATAGTATATTCTGGTAGCTTTTCGGTAATCCTCTTTTTCAAGAGCTTGTTTAAGTAAACGTTGTAATTCAGTAAGCGGAATTTCTGATGGTGCTACATCCTCATTAATATAATTTACTGGTTTTACTTTTGTTTTACCAGAGTTTGAGTCTAAAATGTATTTAATAATCAGATATATAATACCAGCAGCTAGCAAAAAAAGAATTATCCAACCTATAACTGATAACCCTTTTAATGAGCCAAAGTTAAATTTTGGGTTAACTCTCAATTTTGGTTTTGAAATGTGTTTTGGTTTAAAACTGTTGGCATTACCTCCTTTATTAAAGTTTTTTTTCCAAGTTTTGTATTTGTTTTTGTCATCAAAAGTCCACTCAGAGTTGCCTCCATTTTTTTCGGTGTTGTGTCTTATACCCTCTTTTATATTGTTCCATTTATTTTTATCTAAACGGTGTTCGTAAAGTGGTTGCGAGAAAGAAAAATTAACACAGAATACTATGAGGATGATATGTAAAAATAATTTATTCAAAATCTGTTTTGGTTTCGTAAATTCTACTGTGTTTGCCAAAATTTTTAAATTTTTTAAATAAGCTAACAGCTTCTTTTTTTTCTTTATTAGAATAATAAAAAAATACGCTTGAAATTGTAATTAAAGTAAGTAATCCTCCTAAAAATAAAAGATATATAAAAAGGTCTATGGCATTAATAATTACTCTAAAAAACTCTACCTTAATTATTAAGGTGTCTCGTAAGATTTCATCTAGTAAATATAATGGGCCAAAGGTAAAAGGGTTTCGCAAAATAAAGAAAAATATAAATCCGATTAGAGTCAACAATAAAAGGTTACCTATACCTTCACCATAGGTTTTTTTTTCTAATTTAAAAGGTGAGAATAATGCTTTAAAAAAGGTTTGTTTTTCAATTAAAATATAAGCAGGCAGTAGTAATATTATGGGTGCAATTAAAATAAAAATAATAAAGGTAATTATGTTAACAGGTATAAAAACAATGATAGAAAAAAAAGTCAAACAGTAAAGGTAAAGCCAAAAAAATGGTTTTAAAGTGTATTTTAAAAAGTTAATCACAGTTTTTGATTTGTAATTTTCATCCATTATAAAATAAACAGAGGCAATACAAAAAGTAAAAAAGATAGGCCACATAAAAAATGTAATAATGTTAAACTCATCTCTCATTCCAAATAAAAGGGAAAATTGGTCAAAAACGTTTAACTTATAGTTAAAGTCATAAAAATTAAAGCTAAAATTTACAACAAAAATTAAAATATAAACGGGTAAGGATACTTTAAAAAAGAGTTGACTAAACTGGTTAATTTTAGTTAAAAACAAATAAAAGGAATCAGAAAAAAAGTCATTGGTTTTTCTAATTTTAAAAAGTTCAATTTTTCTATCAGGGATGTATTTGGGTACTTCTTTAATGTTTATTTTATGGGGATATTTTTTCGCCACTACAAAAGGATAAATGCCGTAATACAAAATGATGATAGCAAAAGAAATTAGTATAATGCTAAGTTTAAGCGTGTTTGACATACTGAGGTAATGGCGGGTCACATAACTCTCCAAAAAACCCGCTATTATAAATATAGGTACTAAACTTATCATAATTAACAAACCTCTTTTGGCTGAAAACACTAATGATTGTAAGCGAGTGTAGGACTTTGGAAACAATAAACCACTACCGACAGTTATACCCGCACCTCCTGCAATAACAATGGCTGAAATTTCAAAAGCACCGTGAATCCAAATGGTTAAAAAAGAAGTTAACAAAAGTCCTTTGGCTTTAAACCAGTATTGAAAAGTTCCGAGCATTATACCATTTTTAAGTAACATATAATAACTGCCTAAACTTGCTAAAATACCTAATACAAAAGTGATAAACGCCACACGAATGTTGTTTATCGTTATCATAAAAAACATTTGTGTACTGTCAGAGTTACCATATACTCCCATAGGGTCTCCTTTTTCAATATTAGTTTCGGTTATTCTAACATAGCTTTCGCCCAAAATTAAGTTTACAAAGTTTTCATCATAGTGTTGAGACACAACGCCAATAAAAATGGCAAGTAAAAAGAAAACCAAAGCTGATAGTAAATTGTATCTTGAGCGATATAATTCTATAGGTACATCTTGACTCCAAAACTTTTTAAAACTACCTACTTTTGCTTTTCTTTGTTTGTAAAGTTTGGTAAAAACACCTTGTGCCAATTGATTCAAATATACACGTACAGAGCGTCTTGGGTAAAAAGTTCGAGCATAAGACAAGTCTTCTGTAATTTCGGTAAACAATTCAGCAACTTCATCAGGGTTATTATTTTTTTGTTTAGAAAGCTTTTCAAACCTCTCCCATTTATGCTTATTCTGCGCTACAAACTCTGTTTCTTTCATTACAAATATTAATGAACGACCAAGTTAATAAAAAAAAAGAGACTTATGTAAAAAGTTTTAATTTTGTGTACATTTGTGTTTATGAAGAAATATCACCTTATAATAATTGGAATTTCATTAGTTACCATTCTAGTGTCTTTATTTTTTGGGATGAGTATTCAAAATGCGCAAGATAATTTTTTGATAACTCA
The DNA here is from genome assembly GCA_015662905.1 of Crocinitomix sp. Classification (GTDB taxonomy): domain Bacteria; phylum Bacteroidota; class Bacteroidia; order Flavobacteriales_D; family Crocinitomicaceae; genus Putridiphycobacter. Next base: position 8,948 of record DQTE01000278.1, read on the forward strand.
CTTAAACATTGATGAGGGGATAAATTATTTTGGAGTAAATGAAGTGCCTAAGCTAAGTTTTTCTGCAGCAACAATTACAATTATCTTTCTATTTGCTTTATTAGGGTTAGAACTTTATGTCACAAAAAAAACACCTATAAAAAAAGTAAAACATTTAGCCATCGGTGCGTTGATTTTTATTGTTATTATCTTGGTTTTTGCAGTTTTAACTTTAAATAACCCACACTATTTTAATTTTAAACATTTTGGTATGATATGGGTAATTTTATGTTTAAATGTCATATTTATTAATTTGATTTCAGTGTTTGTAAAAAAATAAAATTATGTCAGAGAAAAAAATAAAAAATGTATTTATTGAAGGCGCTATTAGCCCTGAAAAAATAGCCACTTCAATTGCTCATCATCAAGTAAAAACCAATATAGGAGCACACGATATATTTTTAGGTCAAGTAAGGGCGGATAACATTGACGGAAAAACCGTAAAAGCAATAGAGTATTCTGCCTATGAGGAGATGGCAAACCAAGAGTTTTATAACATTAGAGAGGCTACCTTTGATAAATTTGATATAACTTGTATGCATATTTATCATAGTAAAGGAATAGTTAAAACTGGAGAGATATGTTTATTTGTATTTACCTCATCAGCCCACAGAAAAAATGCTATGGATGCGTGTAGGTTTGTGGTAGAGGAAATTAAAGCAAAGGTTCCTGTATTTGGTAAAGAAATTTTTGAGGATGACACCCATCAATGGAAAGTTAACACCTAAATTTATATTTATTTTATTCGTTTTATGACATTATTGTGACAATTAAACAAAAAAGAAATTAGACTTTTGTCAAAATTTCAGTATAATGAAAACAGCTATTGTTTGTATTTTTATATTTATTGTTCAGGTGTCTTATGCACAATCTCGTCAAACAGTAAGGGGTGTAATTAAAGAAACATTTACTGAAATGCCGATAGAGGGTGTTGTGGTTAAATTATTAGACGGGAATGAGACAAAAGGTGAAACCATTAGTAATGCAAACGGAGAGTTTGAATTTAAAAATGTTCAGTTAGGACATTACGATATTCTGTTTAAACACATCAATTATAAATCTTTTATTTTACCGTCCATCAATGTGTCTGTTAGTAAAGAAACAGTGTTAGAAGTTACAATGCGGGCGTTACCAAAACAGTTAAAAATGGTTGAAGTGAACCCTGTAAAAGAAAGAGGTACACCTAATAACGAAATGTCAGTATCTAGTGTCTTTTCGATACACCCCAATGATGCCAAACGTATTGCAGGAGGACTTGATGACCCCATAAGGGTGGCGGGGACACTTCCGGGTGTTACTTCCGCTACAGGTTTTTCTGCTAACTTTATATCTATTAGAGGTAATTCACCAAGAAGTTTAAAATATTATATGGCAGGAATTGAGTTGCCTAATCCAACTCACTTTGCACGAATAGGTAGTTCAGGAGGAACATTTACAATTTTTAATTTAGATTTATTAGACAAATCAGATTTTTATACGGCAGCATTTACTGCTCAATATGGTAACTCCGTTGGAGGAGTTTTTGATGTGAAATTTAGAAGTGGAAACACGCAAAAACATGAGTTTAATCTTCAGGTAGGAACGTTGGGGGCTAACTTTGGTGCAGAAGGTCCACTGTCAAAAAAACATAAAGCATCTTATATTTTTAATTACAGATACGCAACGGTAAGTTTGGGGCGCGTTTCTAATCCCTCAACACCAACATATCAGGATTTGAATTTTAACATTACAGTTCCTTTAAAACGTAATGCCAAATTACAGTTTTTTGCAATTTCTGGTATGAGTGACAGAACCAGAGAAGGTATTTCTGACTCTACCAAATGGACACAAAGTTTAGACCGTACCACCCTATATTTAGCATCTTCAACAGCAACTCTTGGTACAACCTATAAAAAATACATAAATAGTAATAACGTATTTAATATGGCACTGATTGGTGCTTATACAAAACAAGCAGATAATAAAGATTATATTCAAGATGATTATTCAATTTTGCATCAACGTATAAATGAATACACATCAAAGCCTATATCTGCCTCAATGTCACTAAAACATAAATTTGGTTTAAGACATAAAAATATTACGGGACTCAGTTTTACTTCTACCTATCATCAGTGGATGGCAGAAAAATACAGTTTTATTGATTCAACTCAATATGTTTTAATGGACGGAAATGGGCGTAGTAATTTATTTAAAGTGTATAGTCAATCAAAAATTTCAATTACAGAAAAGTTTGACGTTGTTGCAGGTATTTTTTATTTAATGTATGATGTAAACAATAAACAATCTTTAGAACCAAGGTTGAGTTTAAATTATAAGGTTAATGATAGGCACAGTATAGCAGCTTCTTTTGGAAAACATAGTCAGGTTGAGAATTATGCTACTTATTTATACCAGACAACAATCGGTGCAAACGAAATAATTTATCCGAATAAAAATTTAGATTTTGTAAAGGCCTATCATTATGTACTAAGCTATAAAGGTAAAGTATTTACCAACCATTTGTTAAGAGTAGAGGTGTATTATCAAGATTTATGGAATGTACCTTCTGACACGGGTAGTTTTTCAACAATTAATTTAAGAGAGTTACAAGATTTAAGACTTTTAACTAATAATGGTACAGGTCAAAATTATGGAATTGATTTAGGGTTTGAACGCTATACAGATAATGGTTTGTATTACATTTTTAATACCAGTATATACCGTTCTTTATATACAGCTGGAGACGGTGTCAAAAGAAGTACAGCTTATGACAATAAATACAATTTAAAATTTATTATAGGTAAAGAATATAAACTTAAAGCCTCTGTTTCTAAAAAGAACATAGAGAAATACAGAGCTTTTAGTTGGAATACCAATTTGAATATTTTAGGAGGTCAGCCATACACCCCTTTAGACTTAAACCTGTCTAAACTTGAGCAAGAGACAGTTTATAATGAGAGTTTAGCCTTTTCAGAACAAGGCAAAACGTTAGTGTTTTTAGACTTTAATTTTAGCTATACCATTAATAAAAAGGGGAGAAAAACAGTTTGGGCATTACAAATTAAAAACTTATTTTCAAATGGTCAAGCGATATTTAGAGAGTACGATACGGTTGCTAATAAAGAAATAGAGATAAAATCTACTGCTTTCTTCCCTAACATCTACTACCGATTAGAGTTTTAAACTACCCCTTAACAAATTTTTGGTTAAACTCAGTCTCATCATTAGTTAATTTAATAATGTAAACCCCTTTTGGAAGTTGACTTACGTCAATATCATTTTGTTCTAAAATGTTAAATACACCCTTTGCTATCAACTTACCTTGCTCATCAATAATTTTGTAGGTATAAAACATAGTGTTTTTTGTAGGTAAATTGGCAATTTTTAATTTGTCATCAACAGGGTTTGGATAAACAATAAGATTAGACTTTTTATGATTTACTTTATCAAGACCTGCATTGTATAATTTATATCCAAAAGTAAACTGACCCGGAACAGACACGCTATCAATTGAAAATAAAGCCCAAGCATCTGTTTCAGCACCTAATGGGTTATAGCTTACATAGGGATAAATTTCCCAATTGTCATTTGGTGTAGGTCTATACATAATCACAAGGCTATCTTCATTAAAAGAATTACCAACAAAGTTTACTAAGTTAATGTCATAATTGTAGCTGTTAGGCTGTCCGTTAAAATATAGTCTAAATTCAAAGGGTTCTGAAGTGGTCATATTTCCATCAACCTTCCAATATCTATCTTTAGACAGAATAATATGTGAAGGAGAAGTCCCTGTAGCTTCAACCCAGTGGTTTTCTATCCTTAAATCAAGTGTATAGTTAGATGAATATGTTTTGGCGTTATACAAATTACTTTGGCTAAAACTTGTAGGGGTTTGGTTGATTGTACTTTCTACAACAGTTGTGGCGTAATTAATAATTCTATCTTTATTCAAGTAATAGTTTACTGGCATAAAATTTAAGTTTAAACTAACTGCAGTTAAAGCTCCAGAAACACTAATATCAAAATGATGCTCAACATTATTGTTATCCATAACCGTTAAAACCAATGGAACATTTTGGTGATACACGGTTAAGCCTCTTAGTTTTTGAATAATGTTAATATCCAAAATATAGTTACCTGCTGTTCCACTAACAGTATAGCTATCTATATCAAAATCAGGAAAACCTGGCTGAAATACCCAACCATTAAAAAAATCAGACAAGTCAACACCAATTGTGTTCCCCATATAATTTTGAAAATCTAAACTGCTTAGTGTCCCCCATTTTGCCGAATCTAAAACACCTTTTAAACCAATAAAAAACAAACTATCGCCTAAATATCCTCTTAAATTATAAATGATATCTGCACCTTTATTGTAAGTGGTTTCTCCATAAGTAAACTCTTGAGGAACGTCAGCTATAGGATAATATCCTTCATCAATAATGTAATGTTTTAGTAATACATCATAGTGATTATCATAAACCTCTTCTTTGTAGGCAATTTGTCCATAAAGATTTTCTAAAAAGATAAATTCTGAAAAACGTGCCATTCCTTCATTAATCCACATTTCCTTACTGTCCTCACAGGTTATATAATCGCCCCACCAATGGTGTGCTAACTCGTGAGCATATAACGTTTCGTAAGCTAAACTACCGCCAGCTATAGTAACCAAAGGATAAACTACATTAGTAGCGTGTTCCATCGCACCATAAGGAAAAGGTGTCATTACATAACCAATTCTATCCCATTGATACTCTCCATATTTGTTTTCATAAATTTCAACAGCATTGTTTAAATTTTGGAACGATAGTTTTACATTTTGAGTATCTATGGCTCTTGCACCTATAATTACCGGTGTTGTATCTGAATATATTGGACTGATATAGTCCCATTGTAAAGTTTCGTAATCACTAACGGCAAATCCAGTTAAATATGATGATACAGGCTGGTCTAATTGCCACGTTGTATATCGGGAGTTGAGGGAGGTACTGTCTAAAATTTTATTTCCCGTACAAAAAGAGGTAAAGGCGGTGTCACATTTAATAGTGATGGTGTAAGGAGATTTCTCAACAAAATTATCAAAACAAGGATGCCAAGCACGTCCATAACTATGTGGTGTTGTGGTTAGAGAAACGCCTACATTGTAAGCATAGTTTGTAGTAAAATAATTACCACCAAATCCATTTGGGTCTTTTTCAAATGCACCGTGATAAAATACTTTTATATTAAGTGAGTCATTAACAATTACTGGTGCTGAAAAAATTACTTTCAATTGGTGATTGCTATGTGTAAAAGTTGTCATTTGATTATCTACCAATACAGAATCTACAGTAAGACTATCTGTTAAATCAAAATTGATTGATGTCGTGTTGTTTATTAAGTTGACAACCTCTAACTCTGTCCAAGCTGTAACGTTGTTTATGCTTATATCAGGAATATCTATAAAGACATTTGTTTGGTAAATATCTATGGTGTCACTTGAGGTTTGACCGTTTGTATTAAAAGTAAAACCAATGCATAGCAAAGGGGTTAAAACTAAAATTTTAATCACTTTAATAATATTTTTCATAATCATTTTTTAATTGATACCTACCCACAAAGGTACAAAAAATAAAAAAAGGGTATTCAAATATGCAAATACCCTTTTTTACACCCTATGAAAAACAGAATACTAATTTAAAACTAGCTCAATATTTTCATTTTTACTTTTTACAACTTCCAGTGCTTTTGAAAAACTTAAAATTGTTTGAAGTGTAACATTTTTTAAATCTTTACATTTTTTTGATTTTAGTGGGTGCTTCAGTTGTTTAATCGTGTAATTTTTTAGCATAGGCAAATTCTTTTTATACAAATAACGGAGTAATTTTGATATTATTGTTTCAATGTTTGTTATTTTTTATAATTGCAAAGTTTAATTTTATCTATTAAAATAAGTTGTTTAACTAAAAAAAAACAGCAAAAAGTTTGATTTTAGGTAAAAGTACTATATATTTGCCCCTGTAAAATAAATAAATAAAAAAGATGAAATTAAGAACATTAGTATTAGGAGCAGTTTTAGGTTTGGTTATGACTGCTTGTAATGGTGGAGGAGCTGATTCACCAGAAGGAACAACTGAAGCGTTTGTAAAGGCGTTATCAGAAGGAGATTGTGACAAAGCTTTAACTTTAGCAACTGGTTCTGCTGAGGAACAAGTTAAAGGAACTAAAGATGCAGGTTGTGAGGCTACAAAAGAAGAATTAGTTGGAGAGGTAACTTGTGAGACCGAAGGTGAAAAATCAACTTGCTCTTGTACTATAAAAAATCAACTTTTAGGTGAGAACAAATATAACTATGAGTTAGAAAAAGTTGATGGAGCTTGGAAGGTAAGTAGCTATCAAAAAGATATGAGTGGAATGATGGATGGTTTAGGAGATATGGAGTTAGGAGGAGAATAAGTTAAGACATCCTTATTTTAAGATATTAAAGCACGTTCATGTTGAACGTGTTTTTTTGTATAACCTTAAATCCGCAAGTATGTTCGTAGCGAAATGCGAAGCATTCATAAACACCTTAAAAAGCAAATACAAATTTGTGCATAAAAGTCAAAATGTA
>DQTE01000288.1 GCA_015662905.1 Crocinitomix sp.
AGTTACCTAAAGATGCTTCTGAAGATTTTGGAAAAGAACTCATAGATAAAATTCTACCAAGTTTATTAGTTGATGACAAAGATGGAATTATTGAAAGAGGAAGTCAAACAGATTTGAATGGTAACTTAACCAAACATTTTTCTTATTTAGATAAATACATCAGAGGAGAAGAGTAGTAACGTATTCCAAAAAGCTTAAAAAACTTTTTTTTAAATGTTTATTTGACCGCTTATGTAGTAAATTAGGAGAAATTAACATAAAAGTTGTAACTTTATAGAGGAATATGGAGTTATTATAACAACAGCTCACAAAATTATTTCATTTAACTATTGACATGCGTCTTAAAATGTTGTAAATTTGCGCTCTGTTAATAAAATTATTAATCAATTAAAACAAAAGTAAAAAATGAGGCAGTTAAAAATTACAAAATCCATAACAAATCGTGAAAGTCAATCATTAGATAAGTACTTACAAGATATTGGGAGGGAGGAACTAATAACTGCTGAAATGGAAGTGGAATTAGCTAAAAAAATTAAGCAAGGAGACCAGCAGGCACTTGAAAAACTAACCAGAGCTAATTTACGATTTGTAGTTTCAGTTGCAAAACAGTACCAAAACCAAGGACTTACTTTACCAGATTTAATTAACGAAGGAAACTTAGGTTTGATTAAAGCCGCTCAAAAATTTGATGAAACAAGAGGATTTAAATTTATATCCTATGCCGTGTGGTGGATTCGTCAATCAATTTTACAAGCTTTAGCTGAACAAGCAAGAATAGTTCGTTTACCTTTAAATCAAGTAGGGTCTTTAAACAAAATTAACAAAGCTTTTTCAAGACTTGAACAAGAATATGAAAGAGCACCTTCAGTTGAAGAATTAGCTGAAATATTAGAAGTACCAGAAGATAAAGTAAAAGAATCAATGAAAGTGGCAGGTCGTCACGTTTCTATGGACGCCCCTTTATCGTCATCAGAAGATGGAGGTACTTTGATGGATGTAATGGCAAATAACGATTCGCCAAATGCTGACAAGTACTTATTGTCGGAATCTTTACAAAAAGAAATTGAACGTTCATTGTCAACTCTAACCGATAAAGAAAAAGAAATCATTAGACTATTTTTTGGAATCGGAATGAATCACGGACTTACACTTGAAGAGATTGGAACAAAATTTAATTTAACTCGTGAAAGAGTAAGACAAATTAAAGAAAAAGCAATAAGACGTTTAAGACATACGTCCAGAAACAAATTACTAAAAGCTTATTTAGGATAACAATTGAGCCCCCAAAATTTGGGGGCTTTTTTATTATCTTATTTTTTAATATTTATATAACTTTGTACAAAATTTTAAATAAAAAAAAATGGAAGCATCTGTTGGTTACGAAAAAGAATTAGACAACTATGTTAAAAACGAAAGAGCAGCTGTAAAGTTAGCCCGTTTTGTAGGTGAATTACTATACGAAAAAGGTATAGAATTGGTATTATTCAGAAATCATTTAGTTGATATAACAACCTCTGAAATTATTAATTTACACGACTATGCTGAAAAGGTAGTAGGAAAACAAATTTATATTACGACTACCTCTCAATTAGCTGAACAAATTTATAATTTAGATATAGCACCAGCTAAAATTGACATAGGTAAATTAGCCTATGAATGGATTAAAGAAAGTGATAAGTTTGATTCAAAATTAGACTTTTTAAAAGATAAATTAAAAGGGTTTGATAAAAGTATTGACAATAACATTGAACCCAGAGATGTTGTACTTTACGGTTTTGGGCGTATTGGACGTTTGGCAGCTCGCGAATTAATTAAACAAGCAGGTAAAGGTCAGCAGTTAAGATTAAGAGCCATTGTTACGCGTAAAGTAGATGCAGAACAAATTATAAAAAGAGCAGCTTTATTAAGAAATGATTCTGTTCATGATGCGTTTAAAGGGACTGTGACTGCAGATGTTGAAAACAAAGCTATCATCATAAATGGTCAAATAGTTAAAATGATTGAAGCCAAGCAACCTGAAGATATTGATTATACAACTTACGGAATAAACAATGCCTTAATAATTGACAATACAGGAGTATTTAAAGATAAAGAAGCGTTATCTCGCCATTTAAAAGCTAAAGGTGCTAGTAAAGTTTTATTAACTGCACCCGGTGGTGGAATAGATAATGTTGTATATGGAATCAATCATTTTGATTTAGATATTGAAGGACAAGACATATTTTCTGCAGCTTCATGTACTACAAATGCTATTTCTCCAATCTTGTATGTTATCAATAATAAATACGGTATTGAAAAAGGTCATATTGAAACAGTTCACGCTTATACTAATGACCAAAATTTATTAGATAATATGCACAAAAAACCACGTAGAGGGCGTTCGGCAGCAATAAACATGGTAATAACCTCTACAGGAGCAGGAAAAGCAGTAACAAAAGTAATTCCAGATTTAAAAGATAGATTAACAGCTAATGCAGTACGTGTTCCTACACCTAATGGTTCTTTAGCAATTATGAATTTAACATTGAAAAACAATGTTCCCTCTGTTGAAGAAATTAATGACACAGTTAAATTATCGGCGCTAGAAGGTAATTTAGTTAACCAAATTTATTATTCGATTGATGAAGAATTAGTGTCAAACGACATAATAGGTAATACTTGCTGTTCGGTTTTTGATGCACCAGCCACAATTTTATCACCTGACAAAAAAAACATTGTACTTTATACGTGGTATGACAATGAATTTGGATACACAAAACAAGTTATTAGATTAGCTAAATACATTGCTAAAGTTAGGAGATTAATCTATTATTAATTTATTATTTGACTTTAAACAACTTCTATACAAAAGATCATACACTACACTGTATTGTATGGTCTTTTTTTTGTGTTTACGTTGTGTCTTTTATGCTAACCCCTTTTGAAACAGCCTTGTTTATTTATGATTATCATTTAGATTAAGTGTTTTCAGTAAATTCTATCTATGCCTCAAATCTATCTGTAAATAGATTGGGATAATCTGTGATAATAGCTGTTACCCCTAATTTTTCCAAACGTTGTGCATCTTTAATTGAATTTACAGTCCAAGGAATACTGTTGATGTTATTGTTTTTCAATTCAGTAATAATTTCAGTTGTCATTTTTGATTGCTCTAAATTGTAATAATCAGGTTTAAAATTTAAACGTTTCAAATTGTTAGTAATTGATTTGTTGTTATCAATTAAAAAACCAAATTTACAACCTGAAAAATGATGATGAATTATATTGAGTAGTTTACTATCAAAAGATTTAATCAAATACTGTTTTTTATTAAAATTATGTTTTTTTAAAAAATCTATTACAAGTTCCGCATAAACTTCAGGGTATGGCTGAAATATACCATACCACTCTTTAAATGATTTTAATTCTATTTGTATTTCAATATCTTCATAATTATAGACTTTAAATTTATCAATGAGTTCTTCAAGGGTTGGTTTAAAACATTTTTTTTTAATTTGATGAGGAAACTCAGGGTTAAATTTACTACCGCAATCAAACTTCTGAATTTCGTCAGTAGTAAGTTGATATAGGTTGAATGACTTTTGATTGTTTTTTGTGATGGGAATATCGTTTGGATGTAAGCAATATTTGTAACTCATCCAAGGCTCGTGAGATACAATAAGGCTATGGTTTTTAGAAACAACAACATCAAGTTCAAAACCTGTTAAATTGTTTTCTAAACATTTCTCAAAACCAAATAAGGTGTTCTCAGGATAAAGACCTCTTGCGCCCCTATGTCCATAAATATCTGTTATCACAAAGGTAAATATATGAAAATACTATTAAACAGCTACATTATTTTCTCTTAAGGCATCATTTAAAGACGTTTTTTTATCAGTACTCTCCTTTCTTTTTCCAATAATTAATGCACAAGGTACATTAAAATTACCAGCAGGAAATGTTTTTGTGTAACTACCAGGAATAACTACACTACGTGGTGGTACATATCCCTTTATTTCAATAGGTTCATCACCAGTTACATCAATAATTTTTGTTGACATTGTTAAAACCACATTTGCACCTAAAACAGCTTCTTTCCCAACTCTTACACCTTCTACAACTATGCATCTCGACCCTATAAAAGCATCATCTTCAATAACAACAGGTGCAGCTTGTAAAGGTTCTAATACACCACCTATACCAACACCGCCACTTAAATGAACATTTTTACCAATTTGAGCGCAAGAGCCTACGGTAGCCCATGTATCAACCATTGTACCCTCATCAACATAAGCACCTATGTTAACGTAAGAAGGCATCATAATTACCCCCTTTGAAACATAAGCACCATAACGAGCAATAGCATGAGGTACAACCCTAATACCTTTATCTGCATAACCTGTTTTTAAAGCCATTTTATCATGAAATTCAAAAGGACCAACTTCAATGGTTTCCATTTTTCTAATTGGAAAATACATTACAACAGCTTTTTTAATCCACTCATTTACTTGCCATTCACCATTGCTTAAAGGTTCTGCAACCCTTAACTCTCCCTTATCTAGTTGTTCAATAACCGAGTTAATTGCTGATATAACTTCTTTGTCTTTTAGTAATTCTCTATTGTCCCAAGCTTTTTCAATGATGTTTTGCATGATGTAATGTTATTAAATGATTAAATTTTATAAGTATAAAACCACAAATATAAATACAATAATTACTTTTGCTAAAAAATAAATCATTAAAGCATGTTTGGAAAAGGAATGATGAAAAAGTTGCAAGCTATGCAACAACAAGTTGAAGAAACAAAAGCAAAATTAAACAACATTAAGTTGATTGGTGAAGCTATGGAAGGAAAAGTAAGGGTTGAAGTAAACGGAAATAGTGTTATTACTGATATACAAGTAAAAGAAGATTTGCCTAAAGATGAAATGATTGATTTAATAATTGTTGCAGCTAATAGAGCCATAGAACAAGCTGAACGAACAAAAGAAATGGAAATGGCACAATCTGCTAAAGGACTTATTCCTGGCATGTAATTAATATTTTATGAATCTCCTTATTTTAGTTCTGGTTTCTTTTGGTGCAAGTTGGTTGACTTTTTTTTGTGGTTTTGGATTAGGAACAATGTTAACTCCTGTTTTTTACATGTTGTTTGGAGATTTGGAAATTGCCATTTTTGCCACTACAATTGTACACTTTTTAAATAATGTATTTAAGTTTTTATTGATGAAAAAATCAATAAATTGGCAAGTGGCTATTCCCTTTGGATTGGCAGCAATTCCTGCAGCATTTTTAGGAGCTTGGTTATTAACTCATTTTGATGATTTTCAAATTCTATCTTATCAATTATTTGGTAAAACTTGGCACGTAATGGCTATGAACTTAGTGTTTGGAATTATTTTATCAGGATTTGCACTTGTAGAATTGATACCAAGTTGGAGTTTGGCATTTTCAAAGCAAAAACTTTGGGTTGGTGGTTTTATCAGTGGTTTTTTCGGAGGTTTATCAGGACATCAAGGGGCGTTAAGAACAGCTTTTTTGGTCAAGTATAAGTTAGAGAAAAATGTATTTATTGCTACAGGCATTGTAGTTGCACTAGTCGTTGATATTGTTAGGTCAACCGTTTATTTTTCTGACTTAGAAAAATCAATGAATATTCAATGGTCTTTAATTATTATTTCTCTTTCGGCGGCGTTAATTGGTGCAATTACCGGAAGATATTTTCTACAAAAAATTAAGTTAGAAACATTAAATATAATAGTATCTATAGCTATGTTAGTTTTTGGCGTAAGCCTAGCGTTAGGTTTTTTAAATAAATAATGAAGCATACTTTACGCCAAAAATATAAACAACTAAGAGCCGACTTAACACAACAACAAGTAGAAGATAAGTCTATAAAAATAGCAGAGCAATTAATTGAACATTTTACACTAACACACAAAAATATTAGTATTTTTTTACCGATTAAAAAATTTAATGAAGTTAATACCTGGCACTTGATTAAAAAAGTTCAAGCTAATTTTTATTTACCCGTTGTTACTCAACATCATTTAAAACATATTAAATACGAAAACCAATCACAATTAAAGTGCTCTAGTTGGGGAATAGAAGAACCAACCTATGGAGAGGAAATATCTGCCCATAAATTTGATGTTGTAATTGTACCATTATTAGCCTATGATGTTAAAGGTAATAGGGTAGGGTATGGGGCTGGTTTTTATGATGGGTTTTTAAAAGATTGTCATCCAAATTGTAAATTTATAGGCGTTAGTTTTTTTAATCCAGAATCAAATGTTTTTGAAACTTATCCAACCGATATTCCCCTTCATTATTGCGTAACCCCTTCAAAGGTTATAACATTCAACTAATTGTTTAAATTTTACAAAGAATTATTAAAACATGAAAAAAAGAAAGTTTCGATAATTTTGAATTACCTGAAAACTTCCTTAATAAAACATGGGATAAACTATATTTTGAGATAAAATCAAATTTAGAAACTGCCAAAATGTAACTTTATTAGGTCATTTTGAATTTTATACCAATTTAATTTTCATCACTGATAAACTCATCTAAAACAAGTAGAGATGCCAAAGCCAATTGAGAATAGTTTTGAGAGGAGTTACCAAACCTACCATAAGTTGACTGCCAAATTTTGGTGATAACAGATTGACATCCACAATTAGGTTTTACAACATTGGTTAATACATTTTCAACATTACCAGCGCCAGCGTGATAATTGTGTAGCACTAATAATCTAAACCAGAGTTGTTTTTCCATTTTTGTTGTAACTATTACGCCAAATTTACGCATAATTCTTTTGGCTTCAGGTATGCAAGAAGTTCTTAACAAATGCGCAGAGCCATAGGCTGATTTGTCGAAATCTTTACGTTCATCTACATATTTATCTACCCTTAAACCGTGTTTACGTGCCACCGATTTCATTAACTGAAATGGTCCATAAGCACCAGCCACAGACTTCTCTAACTTTCCCGGACTTTCAATCATTAAAATAGCTTGTGCAAACCAAGGGTCAGTGTCGTTATCTTTAAATATTTTAATAGCTCTTTTTATGCTCGAATAAACCAAATCAAACTGATAAAAATTGCGTTTACCTGTGGTCATAAAAATACGTTCGGTAGAATCTAAATTATAAACCTCTCTTAATTTAACCCTTGCCAACTCTTTTTCATCATCAGTCAAACGGTTCCAATTTTCTAATGATTCTACTCTTAAAATTTGTCTTGTTCTCGCTACGTTTAACACACAAGAGTCTGGAGATAGTTTCATTACTTTTTTCCAAAATAAAGGTTGAGGTAACAAGTGCCACTTATTAGTAAATAAATCGGGGGTTTGCACAAAATGATATTCTATGGTATCTTTTTTTAGTATGATAATGTCTTTAAAATCTGTGTCATCTTTAGTTAAAGATAACCCTGTAAATGAAACGCTAAAAATTAAAAGTAATGTGAATAATTTATCCATAATGTAAATATAAAAAATCAAAGGTTAAAATTTAAAAAACATTTTAGATTTTATTTACTACTTTTTGTTAAAAAGGTTATATTTATGTATTAATTTTTGAGTAAATTTTAAATCCTCTTTATTTGTTTTTGTTTAAAATTATAAGCAATTCCTTTGCCAAAGTTGAACACCTTACACCGTCTAAGTTTAAATAATCTCTTTTGTAAGTCCCAATTTATATTCTGATAACGAATTATGGCTATCATCCAAAGTTTTTAAATTCGTGTTTTTATCAATATTGTCAAGTATTTTGAATAATATACTTGACATTTTTAATGCGTACTTAGCAATAATTATTTTGTAGTCTTGCACTTTGTTTCTTGACTTTGATAAAATAAAACATTAAGTATTTGAAAACCAACTAATTATAATTTTAGTGACGCACTACACTTTTACATAAATACTTGATTTATAGCTTTTTGTGATGTTACATCATTGGGG
>DQTE01000266.1 GCA_015662905.1 Crocinitomix sp.
AATGCTTATAATGCTTTAAATATAAAAATAAATAATTCCGTTAAGAGAGATTTATTATCTAATGACTTGTCTGGTTTCAATCACTTATTTGAAACGAAAGATTCTCTTGACATAAAACCTTTAAATAAACAACAGCAAAAATTAAAAAAAGAAAAAAGAAAAAAAAATATTAACACAAAACGAATAAATCCATTATCTATAAGAGAATAGAACTTTACATTCTATAATTTAATTTAATAATCCCCTAAAATTATTACACAAATTAAATTAACTAATAGAAAAAAAATAAAATGAAAAAATATTTACAAATTGCAATTTTTATATTTGCCATGTATGGTTATGCCCAAAATCATACTTTAAAAGGTCAATTAACAAACACCAATAATGAAAGTGTTTCTTTTAGTAATATATCTTTATTATCTAAAGATTCCATATTTATAAAAGGAACATCATCAGATAAAAATGGTAATTATATTTTTGAAAACCTTGATAAAGAGGAATATAAAATATTAATATCTAATATTGAATATGAAAAATATCAAAGCTCAATTCATGTAAAAGATAAAATACATGTTTTTAATATTATCTTAAAAAACAACACCAATAATATTGATGAAGTTGTTATTAACGCTAAAAAACCTTTTATTTCTCAAAAAGCAGATAGGTTAGTTTTTAATGTTCAAAAAACATACTTATCTGAAAAAAATACTTGGGAAATAATTCAAAATACACCAAGTGTATTTATAAACCAAGACAATATAATAGTTAAAGGATCGTCTAGCGATATTTATATCAATGATAAAAAAATACAATTATCTGGTGCCGAACTAAAAAACTACCTCGCATCTATTGATGGCAATACTGTTAAATCAATTGAAGTTATTAATAATCCATCGGCAAAATATGAAGCCAACAGTAGCTCAATTCTTAACATTATTCTTACTAAAAAAACTAGTTTAGGATACAAAGGAAGCGTTATTACATCATACGAACAAGGGTTTTATTCTAGGTTTTCATTTGGAACTAGTCATTTTTACACTACAAAGAAGGTTAATCTATTTGCAAATTATAATTTTAGTCCAAAAAAAGAAAAAGTAACTATGGATGAATACATTCATTTTTATGATATTAATAATGAAATAGACTCAAAGACACTTTCCTTTTATAATATTGTAAATAAAACGAATACACATAACGTTATTTTTAATTTAGATTATAAATTAAGTCCTAAGAGCAAATTATCTTTAAGTACTTCTCACTTTTTTGAGCCTAATAAAGATACCGAAAATATAACCGATGGAATATTTTTAAATAATACTGATGATTTAACAGGTAAATATAACGCTTTAAGCTTATCAAAAAATGAAAATAAAAATTTCTCTTACGCTTTAGGTTTTACAAAAAATCTAAAAAAAGAAGGAGAAACTATAAGTATTGGTGTTACTTATGATTTTTTTAATAATACAGATAATCAACAAATAAATACAAATTACTATACCAATTTAAATTCTTTTATTAATAACAATGTTTTTAAAGTAAACTCTAATCAAAATATTAAAATATATTCTAGTCAAATTGACTACACTTTGCCTTTAAAAAAGGCTGTAGTTTTAGAATTAGGTGCTAAATCATCAAAAATAGAAACAGAAAGTGGCAATGCTCAATTTAACTATAACGGAACAGATTTTATTAAAGATATTAGTAAAACTGATGAATATACATACAAGGAAACAAATTATGCTGCTTATGCAAGTGCGAATAAAACTTGGAAAAAATGGTATTTACAATTTGGATTAAGAGCTGAAAAAACTTATTTAACAGGTAATTCAAAATCATTAAATAAAATTACGGATACTAACTATTTTAAAATATTTCCAACTTCTTATTTAAGTTACTTTCCAAGCGATAAACATGATTTTTCATTGAGTTATGGTAAACATATTGAACGACCTAAGTTTAGACAACTTAATCCATTCCAATCTTATTTTAGTGATTTTGCAGTAAATGTTGGTAATCCATATCTAAAACCTGCAATTAGTCATAAATTAGATTTTGCATACCTTTATAATAGCAAACATCGTTTTAATATTTTTTACACTTCTATTAATGATAAAATTGAAGACTTAAGCTATCAAGATAACAGCTCAAATATTATCAAATTTGTCTTTGCCAACTTAAAAGACACTTTTCAAACTGGATTTGATTATTCATCATACATGTCTATAACAAAAAAATGGACTTTTATTCCAAATTTTACCATTTACTACAAAGAGAATAGTTTTAACCTTATTGATAATCAACAAGAAATTGAAACACAAAAAATATGGCGAAGTGTTTTTCAACTTAGAAATAATTTCTCTTTATTAAAAGATAATAGCTTAAACATATCTGTTCTATCAGTTTACGCATCTCCAATTGTAAGAGGCTCGTACACACAAAGCGAACGTAAATTTATAGATATAGACTTTAGTAAAAAAATATTTAAAAATAAAGCAACTGTAACCTTACTATTTAAAGATATATTAAATACTGATAATTTAGATTTCAATACAAAATATAGAAATCAGCAAAATGGTTTTTTTCAAAAAAATGAAACTCGATATATAAAACTAGGTTTTACATATAATTTTGGAAATAATAAATTACGAGAAAACAATGCAACTAAAACAAGTTCAGAAAAAGATAGAATTGAATAAATATCTACTAATTTTAATCACCATTATACTTTTTTCTCAATGCTCAAAAAAAGAAATTAACAACATTCCCGAAAATGAAAAAATTGATACAATATTAAATCAATGGCATAAAGATGCTAAAGAGTCTAATTTTGAACCTTTCTTTAATAGAATAAGTAAAGACGGTTTTTATATTGGTACAGATGCCTCAGAAAACTGGACAAAAAAAGAGTTTATATCTTTCGCAAAACCATATTTTGACAAACAAAAAACTTGGGACTTTAAAACAATAAAAAGAA
>DQTE01000183.1 GCA_015662905.1 Crocinitomix sp.
TAAAATTAGATAAAAACAAGTTTTTATAACTAATTACCCTCAGGGGCTAGTCTTAAAACAATACCATCTATATCTTCAGTAATTGGTATTTGACAACCGAGTCGGCTATTGTCTTGTACAAAAAAAGCTTCATCTAGCATGTCAAGTTCAGAATCAGATTGTTCTGGTAATTCTGTATCTGATTCTAAATAGCATTGGCAGGTTGCGCACATAGCCATCCCCCCACACCTACCTTCAACAGGTAATTCATAAGCCTTGCAGACCTCCATAATATTCATATTCATGTCAGTTGGTGCATCTAATTCGTGCTTTACCCCTTCTCTGTCAATTATATATACTTTGATTGTATTCTCTTCAGCCATTTTTAATAATTAAAAACCATTAACACCATTAACAGTAGTATATTTTAGTACATTTTTTTTGTCAGGGTAAATTCTAGCAAAAGCATCTTGTACAGCTATTGTACCTTCATGAAAACCACATAAAATCAATTTTAATTTTCCCTTGTAGGTATTAATGTCTCCAATAGCATATATGCCTGGTCGGTTTGTAGTGTATGTTGTTGTGTCAACTTTAATAGCATTCTTTTCAATTTCTAACCCCCAATTTGCTATTGGACCTAAAGAAGGTTTTAAACCAAATAAAGGGACAAAATGATCACATTCTTTATCAAACTCTCCTTCAGTTTTGTGCCTGATGGTAACACCTTCAACCTTACCTTCTCCCTTTATTCCTATAACTTCAGCCTCAGTAATTAAGTTTAATTTGCCAGCCCCTGCTAAATCCATTACTTTTTGAACAGAATCTAAATGTCCTCTAAATGAAGAGCGTCTATGTACAAGAGATAATTCTTTGACAATTTTATTTTCAATCAAATATATCGACCAATCTAAAGCAGAATCTCCACCACCTGCAACAACTACTTTTTTACCTCTGTAAAACTCAGGGTCTTTTATAATGTATTCAACCCCTTTATCTTCAAAAAGTTCTAAGTTTTCAACAGGTGGTTTACGTGGTTCAAAAACCCCTAAGCCTCCTGCAATCATAACAATTGGTGCTTTGTGTTTTGTCCCTTTATTTGTAGTAACAATAAATTTATTATCCTCTGTATTGTCAATAGATACGGCTGATTCTCCAAGAGTAAAACTCGGTTTAAAAGGAGCACATTGTTCCATTAAGTTATCAATCAATTCTCCTGCATCAATTGTTGGATACCCTGGAATATCGTAAATTGGTTTTTTGGGGTATATTTCAGCCAATTGACCTCCAGGTTGGGGTAATGAATCAATTAAATGGCATTTTAGTTTTAATAACCCCGCTTCAAAAACAGTAAATAACCCCACGGGTCCAGCACCTATAATAATGATGTCAGTTTCAATCATCTTAAATTTTATATAAATATTTGGGCGCAAAAGTAAGAAAATAAATTCATAAACTTATGTGACTTTTGTTAGGTTTGTTTTTCGACTCTTAATCGATGGCTATATCTAGTTATATATGTGTAAAGAAAATTGACCATCCCAAGATGTAGTGTATTGTTTTAACCCCCATTTTGCAGGTCCCTCTACCACAGTACCGTCTATAATACTATAGACAGATGGTGAGCAGTTGTCGTTCAAATAAAAAAAATTGGTGGTATCTACTTTTACATAGGCACAAGTGTCTTCTGAATTAACAGTACTATGTCTGTCCAAAGCAACAAAATTGTCAAAGTTTCTATAAACAACAATCCCTCTTGACCCCCCGTCAACATATACCCATCCACCAGAAGCATTTAAAGCTTGGTAAGATGGGAGGTCTAAGTTTAACAAGATGTTTACCGGAACATTTGGGATAGGAAAAGGTTCCTTTTCTTTACAAGATGTTAATAAAATGTTAATCAAAAAAAGTAAAAACAATAATTTTCTGTTATATATTTGCGACATTATGAAAAAAAATTTTGTTTCAATATTAACGAAAATATTTTTATTTATTGCCTTTTGCATATTTATTCCTACAAATACTTATGCTCAAGAAAAAGGTGCTAAATCTGTTAAAACTAAAAGTAAGGCAAAAAAATCTAAACGCACAAAAGGAAGTTATAATTCTAGAAAACGCGCAGCAAAACGTTCATGGAGTAATCAAAATAAAGAAACCCGAAAAAGAATGAAACGCGCTGCAAGAAATGCAAAACGTAGACAAAAAGGGAAGCCAATGAAAAATAATAGACTTGTATAAAAAAACTTTTTTTAGTTAAAAACAACTTGCCTTCTTTGTTTTATAGTCTTAAATTTGTCTCTAAAGAATTTTAAAAACTAAAAAAATGTTAAAATTTTTTGTTTAATAAATTAAAAAATATCTATATTTACCGACTTAAAAGCATTTAAGAATTTTTAACAAATACGCTTATTTATGTTACAAAAATTAAAATTAGTATTAGTAACTCTTTTATTATCAATGAGTTTTACCTATGCTCAAACGGGTAGAGGAACCATAAAAGGGTCAGTTATCGACAAAGAAAATGGGGAGGCAATGCCTTTCGTTAAAGTTGTTGTTTATCAAAATGGTACACAAAAAGGTTATGCTGCAACAGATTTTACAGGTAAGTTTATTATTTCTGCACTTGAACCAGGGAAATATGATGTAGAAGTGAAATTTGTTGGCTACAACTCAATTAAAGAAACAGGTGTTGTTGTTAATTCTGATAAATATACAATTAGAAATTATGAGATGAGCACCTCAAGTGAAATGCTTGATGAGGTAGAAATTATAATATATGAAGTGCCTTTAATTGATAAAGATGGAGGAGCGTCAGGAGGTACTGTAACTAGAGATGATATATCAAAAATGGCTGCACGTTCTGCTACTGGAGTAGCAAAAACAGTTGGTGGGGTGTATTCTCCAGAAGGAGGAGGTGAAGGTGTAAGTATTCGTGGTACGCGTTCAGATGCTACCTATTATTATATAGATGGTATTAAAGTTCGTGGGTCTTCAAACCTTCCTAAGTCAGCAATACAAGAAGTGTCGGTAATTACAGGCGGTGTTCCTGCTAACTATGGAGATATAACAGGGGGGATCATTTCTATTACTACTAGAGGGCCGTCCTCAAGATATTTTGGTTCTGTAGAATATGTAACCTCTGGTTATTATTTTAA
Source organism: Crocinitomix sp. (assembly GCA_015662905.1). Lineage (GTDB taxonomy): Bacteria > Bacteroidota > Bacteroidia > Flavobacteriales_D > Crocinitomicaceae > Putridiphycobacter. The sequence continues at coordinate 3,135 of DQTE01000183.1, forward strand.
TGGTAAAGACCCATTAGGGTATGACGGTAGAGTGTTTGGTTTGGATAAATATGCGTATAACTTATTTGAAGGCATGATTTCTGGACCTTTATTAATGAAAAAAGATTCTACAGGTGAAAAGACAGATAAGCCAATATTAGGATTCTTTTTGTCAGCAAACTTTACAGATGTTATTGACGCAAGACCACTTGCAAATGGAGGGGCTTATAGAATAAAGAAAGAAGTAAGAGATGATATTTTAAACGACTCTACAGGAAGTGGTGTATTGAGACCAACAGGTGCGGGAAGTGGATCTTTCTATAATACCAGTTTTTTAGACTCTAGTGCTTTTGAGCAGGTTAAGTGGAGAATGAATACAAGAAGTCGTTCGTACTCAGCGGCTGGAAAAATAGATGTAAATGTTGGGCCATCTATGAACTTAACATTTGGGGGGTCTATGAACTATAGAAATAGTAATATCTATTCTTATAGTAATTCACTAATGAATTTTGATAATTTTGGAACATCAACAGGTTATGATTGGCGTGTTTATGGAAAGTTTACACAACGTTTTTCTAACAATGACGAAGGCTCTACTTCAAAAATAAAATCTGCATACTATTCTATAATGATTGATTATAGTCAGTCTCACTCTAAATTTGAAGATGAAAGACATAAAGACAAAATATTTAATTATGGTTATGTAGGAAGGTTTGATATTACAACAGTTCCTACATATACATTATCCTCAGGTGGAGATAGTTTATTATTGGATGGTTTTAAAGATGTGTTGGTAGAGTTTACACCTTCAGAAACAAATAGATCTTTGGCAGCACAAACCAGTCAATATTACGCTTTAAACGCTAACGATCCCGTGGGTAATTATGAAAATTTATTCCAAATTCAAGCGGGAGGAGGATTAAGAAACGGAGATATTCCCGCTAGTGTTTACGGTTTGTGGGCCAACATGGGGACGCCTTATAATGGATATGGTTACTCACAAGCTGATCAATTTAGGGTAACGGGATCGGGAACCATTAATCTTAATGACCACGCCATTACTTTAGGGTTCGAGTTTGAGCAAAGATGGGACAGAGTGTTTAGTTCTGACAGGATTAGGCCTATTAATACTGGTCCTATTAGTATTTGGACATTGGGTCGTCAATTAATGAATGCACATATTTTAGAAATTGATAAATCAAACTATACGTCTGATTTTTATGGTACTTTACCAAGAATAACTTATAGTAGGTTAAATGCGTCACCAGGTGATTATACTGGACAAGAAGGAAATGATAATCAAACATTCTTTGATTATAGTGTAAGAAAGAAAATTGGAGAAGAAAGGGGTTATACTGGTGCAGATTTAGATAATTTTATTGATGGAACTGAATTTATCAACATTGATGCTTTAGATCCAAATTTCTTTGACTTGTCAATGTTTAGTGCTGATGAGTTGCTAAATTCAGGACAATCTTATTTCACATGGAGAGGGTACGATAGTCAAGGGAATAAAATAAAAGGAACAACAGATATCAATAAATATTTTAATGAGTTTGACGCCAATGGGAATTATTCAAGAAACATTGGGGCGTTTCAACCAATTTATATGGCAGGTTATGTTATGGATAAATTTGCCTTTGATGATATCATTTTTAACGTTGGTTTACGTGTGGATATGTTTGACGCCAACCAACCAGTTTTAAAAGATCCGTACCTTGTTTATGAAGCTAAAACAGCTAAAGAAATTACAGAGTTGCCAAATGGAACAGCTATTGTTCATCCAGATAATATTGGTGATGACTATGTCGTTTACGTTAACGATAAAGATAACATAACTTCAATTACAGGATATAGAAACGGTGATGTTTGGTATGACGCCAATGGTGTTGAGGTGGCAGATTCAAAATTAGTTGAGGGGAGTAAAGGTATAGCACCTTGGTTAGTTGATCCTGCATTGTCAACCCCAAATGAAAAAGCTTTTGAAGACTATAAAGCACAAATAAACTTTATGCCAAGAATTGCATTTTCTTTCCCAATCTCTGATGAAGCTGCCTTTTTTGCACATTATGACATTTTAACAAAACGACCTACTACGGGTAATATTTTTGACCCAACGGATTACCAGTTTATGCAAAATAGATCAAATCCTATTTTAAACAATCCTAATTTAAGACCAGAGAAAACAATTGATTACGAAATTGGTTTCCAACAAGTTTTGACAAAAACGTCTTCAATCAAAATTTCTGCCTTTTACAAGGAACAAAGAGATCAAGTACAGTTAATGGGTGTGTTTGGAGCTTATCCTAATACTTACTTAACTTATGGTAACAGAGACTTTGGAACCATTAAAGGTACAACCATTTCTTATGATATGAGAAGAACAGGGAATTTAAGAATGACGGCCTCTTACACATTACAATTTGCTAGTGGAACTGGCTCTGATGCAAACTCTGCATTTAGTTTTATCAATGCAGGAGTGCCAAATTTAAGAAACATATTCCCTTATGACTTTGACCAAAGACATAATATAAATATTGTATTAGATTACCGTTATGGAGGAGGAAAAGACTATAATGGTCCAAAAATTAAGGATTTTGGTGTGTTTGAAAACACAGGAATTAATGTTACCACTAACTTAGGATCGGGGACACCTTATTCTAGACAACAAATTGTCAGCGCAGAAGCTCTAGGTACAACCACTGGTTTGTTAGGTAATAACAATGGATCTAGAAAGCCATGGACTTATAGAGTAGATATGCAAATAGATAGAAATTTTGATTTAAAATTTGGCGGGGATGATGACAATAAAAAGAAATTAGCTTACTTGAATGTGTATTTAAGAGTTACCAATGTATTTAACATCATTAACACATTAAATGTTTACCGTTTTACTGGTAACCCTACAGATGATGGGTTTTTAATGTCTGCGCAAGGCGAAACATTTATTAACCAACAAATCAATGCAGCCTCATTTATTAACTATTATACAATGAATGTTCAAAATCCGTTTAACTTGGGGATACCTAGAACGGTGAGATTAGGGCTTTTATTTAACTTTTAATTGTTTGAAATTAATACAAAGGAATTATGAAAAAAGTAATATATAGTTTAATTGTTTTAACCTTAAGTTTTAATTCTTTTGGTTATAAAAACATTGAAACACCACACGGTAATGATAGTGGTAGTGTACAAAATGGAGGAGATGACAGAGCAGCAGGATGTGAGTTGCCAAATGATTTTATGTACCTAAATTATAACAACGTAAAGGCGCTAATTATGTCCGGTGGTATGATGTGGCAAGATAGAGCTACAGGCAACCCATCTTACATTGTTGCTAATCCGCAAAATGCTCATGTGATTTATGCAGGCGCCTTATGGATGGGAGGGGTTGATGTTAATGGTCAGCTAAAATTAGCTGGTCAAAGATATGGACAAGGGCGTGACTTTTTTACAGGGCCTTTGTCTGCTTTTGGCGGTAGTCCAGGTAATTATGACCCTTCTGTAGTGCAAACCGCTGATTTGAACGTAATCAGAGCGCATGGTGATGCTGAAATTATACCTAGCGAATGTACCAAATACGATAGATTTTTTACCATTAGAAAAAGAGAAGTCATTGATTTTGACAGATGGTGGCAGTGTACTTACGGGCCTAATCCTGACCCTGTAGTCTGTGCCGACATTGACGATATTGATCCTGAAGTTTTACAAAGAATATTGGAGTGGCCTGCACATGGTGATGTGGCATTAGGGCAAGATAAGTTTTTGGCCCCTTTTTACGATAGAGATGGAGATAATTTTTATGACCCAATAGGTGATGGTGACTACCCTTGGTATGACCTTAATGGAGAAGTAGATTGTAGAAATGACAGACGTGTTACTTTGTTTGGAGATGAAACCAACTGGTGGGTGTTTAATGATAAAGGAAATATACATACCGAAACTGGCGGTGACCCTATTGGTATGGAGGTGAGAGCACAAGCCTTTGCCTTTGCCACCAATGACGCCATTAATGACATGACGTTTTATAATTATGAAATGATTAACAGAAGTACACAAACAATTTATAATACGTATTTTGCACAGTATGTTGATGCAGATATAGGGAATTATGCTAATGATTATGTTGGCTGTGATGTATCTAGAGGTTTGGGCTATGCTTATAACGGAGAAGCTGTAGATCAAGCATCTGGGGGTACTATAAGTTTTGGACAAAGCCCTCCTGCCATTGGGGTTGATTTTTTTGAGGGACCTTATCAAGATTTAGATCAAATTGACAACCCTTTAACCACGGACATACAATTAGCCATCTCTCAAAAAGGTATTCCTTATGAAGGCTTAGGTTTGGGATATGGAGATGGTTTAGTAGATAATGAACGTTTAGGAATGAGACGTTTTATTTATTATAATAGTAGTGGAGGAGTACAGGGTGATCCATCAACAGCAGCTGAGTATTATGGTTTAATGGATGGATTTTGGAAGACATCAGGTATTGATATTACGTATGGAGGAACTGGTTTAGGAGGTTCTATTATAGCAAACTATATGTTCCCAGGAGATTCTGACCCTTTGTACTGGGGTACAGCAGGTACCTCAACGTCTCCCTGGAGTGAGGAATTGGAAGGAAATCAACCTGCAGATAGAAGGTTTGTGGAAATAGCAGGACCATTTACATTGATGCCTGGAGCCGTTAATAACCTTACCGTTGGTGTGGTATATGGTAGAGATTTAGGAGGAGATAATCTGGCCTCTGTTGATGTAATGTTAGCAAATGATTCTAGAGCACAAGCCTTGTTTGATGCTTGTTTTGAAATTGTTGAGCCACCTTTGGCGCCTGCCCTATCTATACAAGAGTTAGAAAATGAATTGATATTATACATTTCAGATAAAGGAGGACTTATAGAAACGTACCAACAAGAGGATATATTAAATATCCCTAAATATGATGATCAAGGGAACTTAAATGATAGATTTTATAGATTTCAAGGGTATCAAATTTACCAAATGAAAGATGCCACTGCATCAGTGTCAGATATAGGTGATGAAACCAAAGCCATTTTAGTGGCACAGTGTGATATTGAAGATGATGTTACAAAATTGGTAAATTACACTTATGATGAGCAAAACCAAATTCCAATAGCCACTGTAAAAGTTTCTAATGCTGAAAACAAAGGAATCAGACATTCATTTAGAATAACTGGGGATCAGTTTGCACAGGGTAATAAAACATTAGTTAACCATAAAAAGTATTATTTTATTGCCGTTGCTTATGCTTTTAATGAGTTTAAAAAATATGATCCATTCCTTAATGGCGCATTAGACGGTCAAAAATTACCATACTTGGCGTCTCGTCAGTCACTAACTGGGGGTAAAATAGAATCAGTTGAGGGCATTCCTCATAACCCCGCCCCAGAAGCAGGAGGAACGTCTTATGGTACCTATTATGGTTATCAACCGGAAATTACACAAATAGATGGTCTTGGAAATGGAGGTTATTTTGTAAAACTAACGAAGCAAACAGAAGAAGCAATTTTATCAAATAATTCTGTAAATGAAATGACTTATGCGCAAGGCGCAGGACCAATCAATGTTAAGGTGATTGACCCGTTAAATTTAAAAAATGGAGATTACACCGTAAGTTTTCCAGATGATGCAGCTGAGTATAAATTTGCACTTGCAGATTCTATTAAATGGACGATTTCTCGAACTTTTGAAGGTGTAACAGAAACTAAAACAGCCTTATACGGCATAGGTACAAGAAATGAGGTGCTGATACCTGAATGGGGTATATCGGTTGATATAAAACAAATTTTTTATCAAGGAAAATTTAATGGAGCGGGTCAAGAGGTGTTGAATACAGAAGATGATACTTACATTGAACCTATTGGTGCTACAATAGAGTATGAAGATTCATCTAAACAATGGTTGTCACAAGTATCGGATAATGACATATCTTATTCTTCAAATTGGATAATGGCAGGACTTAATGATGTCTCAAGTACAGATGGGTGTTCAGCATTTCTATGGGTGTTTAACCCTTGTTACTATCGTGATAGAAACGGATATGCAGGTGATGAAAAGTATGAGTCTTTATTAAATGGTGGCATAGCACCGTTTAATTTGGTAAATAATTATGTTTACGGTAGTCCTTTTGGTGCACCAGGTCTGACTTATACGGTAAACGGAAGCTCAGGGCCATTAGCGGCATCAATAGGTTCAGCACTGTTAAGGTCAAATTTCCATGATTTACATGATGTTGATATTGTCATTACGTCTGATAAAACTAAATGGACCAAGTGTGTTGTTTTTGAAATTAATGATAATGAAACTCAAACTGAGGGTGGAGCTGATAAGATGGAGTTAAGGGCTCATGCCTCTGTTGATGTTAATGGCGATCCTATTTCAGGAACAGGTATGGGGTACTTCCCTGGTTATGCCATTGATGTAACTACAGGAGATAGACTAAATATGGCATTTTCTGAAAACTCTTGGTTACAAGGAGATAATGGAAATGATATGATATGGAATCCGACATCTACCTACAATGATCAATCAGGAATTCCTATTTTTGGTGGTATGCATTATGTGTATGTGTTTGGTGTAAGTGATGAAATGCCAGCTTATGATGAAGGTCAAACAGCATATACTAAATTATCTGATCCAACAACATATATTGGACCTAATTTCACAAAATTTTTCCAAGATATCATGTGGGTTTGGGAGCCTATGTTAAATGAAGGAAGTACATTGTTAGAGACAGATGCTAGAATAAGCGTGCGAGTTAATAAACCCTACCAAGTGAGGGATATTAGCCCTAAATCTAACAATGGACGCCCAAAATATAGGTTTACCATAGATGATGACATTAGGGTGATAACTGATGATGTAGATGTTGCCAAATCAGCACTTGATATGATTAACATTGTACCTAATCCTTATTATGCTTACAGTTCTTATGAGTCTAGTAGATTAGATACAAGAGTTAAGATTACCAATTTACCTGATCAATGTGAGGTTACTATTTTTAATATGCAAGGTGCTCTCGTAAGACAATATTCAAAAGATGATCCTTTAACGTCTTTAGATTGGGATTTGAAAAACTATAGAGGTATTCCAATTGCAGGAGGTGTTTATATTATACACGTTAATGTACCGGGTGTAGGAGAAAAAATAATCAAGTGGTACGGTGTACTTAGAGAAGCTGATTTACAAGGATTTTAAATTTGAGCATTAATTAAGAAATTAGAATTATGAAAAATATACTAGGAAAATCATTAATAACTGCTTTAGCAATTTCTATGGGCACGCATGTTTATGCAGGTAACAAAGATAGAATTGGATCTGCAGGAGCAACAGAATTGTTAATCAATCCTTGGAGTAGAGCCGCTGCTTTTGGTTCTGCAGGTATTGCCAATACAAACGGATTAGCGGCTACCTATACTAATATTGCAGGTTTAGCATTTACCACTAAAACTGAAATTATTTTAGATAGAACACAATGGCTAAGAGGTGCAGGAATAAACATTAATGCTGCAGGTATAGCCCAAAGGATTAACCCGTCAACTGTTTTGTCTTTCTCAATGGTATCTATGAGTTTTGGAGAAATTGATATTACAACGGTCAACCAACCCGAAGGAGGTATTGGTACTTTTGAACCAAAATTAAATAATTTTAATTTAGGATTTGCGCATGAATTTTCTAACTCAATTTATGGGGGATTAAATGTAAAAGTTTTATCTCAAACCATTGCTAACCTAAGAGGTAGAGGTGTTGCTTTTGATGCTGGAATTAGATATGTAACGGGTGAAGAGGATCATATTAAATTTGGTATTACACTTAAAAATGTTGGGCCAACTATGTCTGTTTCTGGTGATGGTTTAGCTTTGTTTGTTCTTAACCCTGAAACAGGGCAATTAGCAACTTTAGAACAAAGATCGGCAAGTTTTGAATTGCCCTCTTTATTGTCAATAGGTGGGTCTTATGATTTTAACTTCTCAGAAACATCTAAGTTAACTGCTGCAGTTGGGTTTACCGCTAACTCTTTTTCGTCAGATCAATACAGGTTAGGATTAGATTATGCTATGGATATAGAAAAAGCATCTTTCCACATATTAGCAGGGTTTGTTTACCAAGAAGGTTTGTTTAAAAAGGAATTTGGTTATGACCAAAAACTGAGTGCACTTACTGGTTTAACGGCTGGTGTTTCAGTAGATGCTATTTTAGGTGAAAATAAAAATAACTTAGGTATCCAATACACCTATAGAACAGCAAACCCTTTTGGCGGTGTTCATTCTATTGGTTTAACATTAAATCTTAAATAACATAAAACACATTTATAGTTATAAAAGAGCTCAAAAGAGCTCTTTTGCTATTTTAAACTATTAGTAATATGTCTCAAATAAGTTATTATACAGCAGAGGGTTTAAAAAAATTAAAGGATGAATTAAAACAATTAGAAACGGTTGAACGTCCTTTTATCATTCAACAGATAGCAGATGCAAGAGACAAAGGAGATTTGTCTGAAAATGCTGAATATCATGCTGCTAAAGAGGAGCAAGGTTTGTTGGAAACAAGAATTGCTAAGCTTAAAATTATTATTTCAAATGCAAGACTTATTGACGATTCGCAAGTAGATACCTCTAAAGTTTTTATTTTATCAAGGGTTAAAATTAAAAATGTAGCTAATGGTATGGAACTAGAATATACGTTGGTTGCTGAAAATGAAGCAGACTTAAAGGCAAAAAAGATTTCAATTGATTCCCCATTTGGAAAAGGATTACTTGGTAAATCCGTTGGAGATATTGCTGAAATAACTACCCCTAATGGAATATTAAAATTTGAGGTATTAGACATTAACAGATGATATGGCAACAATTTTTACTAAAATAATAAATGGAGAAATTCCAGCATATAAAATTGCAGAGAATGATAAGTTTCTTGCTTTTTTAGATGTTTATCCTCTACAAAAAGGTCACACCTTAGTGGTACCTAAACAAGAAGTAGATTATATTTTCGATTTAGAAGATAATCTGTTGGCAGAGATGATGATCTTTTCAAAGCAAGTGGCGCATAGAATTAAAAAAGCTTTTTCTTGCCAGAGAATTGGTGTGGCTGTTGTAGGGTTAGAAGTGCCACATGCCCATATTCACTTGATTCCTATCAATACAATGAATGATATGAGTTTTGCCAATGACAAGCTTAAATTATCCAAAGCTGAATTTATTGAAATACAAGAAAAAATAACTTCTGTTGGCTAATTTAAAACAAAAAATGATTATTTTTGCAAAGTCAAATAGGCCTGAGTGGCGGAATTGGTAGACGCGCACGACTCAAACTCGTGTTCCATTGGAGTGCCGGTTCGACCCCGGCCTCAGGTACAAAAAAGCCCAACATTTAGTTGGGCTTTTTTAATTACAACTTAGTTTTCAATAACCTCAAATATAAGATGGCTCTCGTATCCTTTTGATGATAAAAACCGGTGTATTTTATGTTTGTTCGACCATGAAAGTGGAGGTTTAGTTTTAAGTGCTTTACATTTTTTGTCAAACAAGTATTTTAAGTTTTCTGAATACTGTCTATCATCAATTTTTTTAATGGCCTTGTCAACAGAAAATTTAGAAATTTGTTTTTGTTTTAAATGTTGAATAATTTTTAACCTTCCCCAACGCTTGATATTTACTTTACCACTTACAAAGGCTTCTGCAAAGCGTTCCTCATTTAAAAATTGATTTGATATCAAATTAGCAATAATAATATCAGCTTGTTTTCCAACGATTCCCCATTGGCATAATTTATCCCTCACTTCTTTTTCGCAACGTTCTTGATAGGCACAATAAGCTTCTATTTTATGTTTAGCTTCTAATAATGTTGGGGTTGTATTGAGTGGCACAAACGTACGATTTTAGAATTAATAATCCCAGTTGTATTACTTTTCTCTTGTAACAGTGTATTCCACTAAGCCTAACAGAGCATTTTTAGCAGCATTATCTTCAAAGTCATTTAGTATTTCAACGGCCTGTTTTTGTATTTCTAACATACGCTTTTTAGCATATTCAATACCGCCGCTATTAACTACAATTTTAATGGCATGTTTAACGTACCTTTTTTCTTCATTATGATTTTTAACTATGTTGATGAGTTCCTTACTAACGGCTTTGGGGGTGTTATTAATCGCATAAATTAAAGGTAGTGTCATTTTTTGTTCTCTAATATCATTACCTGTTGGTTTTCCAATTTTATCGGCGTTACCGTAGTCAAAAATATCATCTTTAATTTGAAAAGCCAAGCCAACTAATTCTCCAAACCGTTTTAATTTTGAAATTGTTTTTTTATCAGTAGAAACAGAGGCTGCGCCAGCAGCACAGCAGGACGCTATTAATGAGGCTGTTTTTTTTTGAATAACTTCAAAATAGACGTCTTCAGTAATGTCTAACAAGCGTGATTTCTCAATCTGTAGTAACTCTCCTTCACTCATTTCTTTTACCGCCGTTGATACTATTTTTAAAAGTTCAAACTCTTCATGGTCAACGGATAAAAGGAGTCCTTGAGACAGTAGATAATCACCAACTAAAACGGCGATTTTATTTTTCCATATCGCATTAACCGAAAAAAAGCCTCTACGCTCATTAGCATCATCAACTACATCATCATGAACTAAGGTGGCTGTATGAAGTAGTTCAATTAAAGAGGCGGCTCTGTATGTTTTTTCATTTACTTTGCCTTGGTTTAACATTTTAGCTGTTAAAAACACAAACATAGGGCGCATTTGTTTACCCTTTCGCTTAATAATATAGTGTGTTATTTTGTCCAATAAAGGAACGTCAGATTTCATGGAATCTTTAAACTTCTGTTCAAAAGTTATCATTTCATCCGAAACGCTTGCCTTTATTTCTTTAACGGACATCACCATTCAATTAGCTTTGAGATAATTCAGATTTTAAGGCGTTTATTTTATCAATACCCTCATCCATACGTTGTATAACTTTGTTTTTACCTAAAGTGGCACATATATCAAACATTGATGGTCCCATACCTTTACCTGTAACTAAAAGTCTAAAACCCGGTCCTACTTTACCAAATCCATATTCGTTTTTATTGAGGTAAGCAGAAAAAGCAGTTTCAATATTTTGAGTGGTAAAAGGTTCAACAGTTTTTAAAATCTCAAGTAATTCACTCATTATTTGTGGCGTATCCTCCTTCCACTTCTTTTTTATAGTTTTTTGGTCGTAGTTTTTAATGTTGTTAAAAAAATAATCACCATCAGTTAAAATATCTTGAATAAATGTGGCACGTTCTTTCATTAAACCAGCTACTTTTGTTAGGTAATCTTTAGAAAAAGCATCACTACTTTCTTTGTTTAAAATAGGCATAAGTAAATCTGCTAATTCTTCATTAGATTTGGCTCTTAAATATTGTTGGTTAAACCACTTTGTTTTGTCAGGGTCAAATCTTGCACCTGATTTTCCGACACGTTCTAATGAAAAGGTTTCTACGAGTTCATCAAGTGTAAATAACTCTTTGTTGTCACCAGGATTCCAACCTAAAAGTGCAAGCATATTGATAAATGCCTCAGAAAAATATCCATTTTCACGGTAACCACTGTAAATTTCTCCTTCGGCAGTTTGCCAATTTATTGGAAATACAGGGAAACCTAATCTATCTCCATCACGTTTACTGAGTTTACCTTTGCCATCAGGTCTTAAAATTAAAGGAAGATGAGCGAATTTAGGTGTATCCCAGCCAAAAGCCTCATATAATAGCACGTGTAAAGGAGCTGAAGGTAACCACTCTTCTCCTCTAATTACATGGGTAATTCCCATTAAATGGTCATCTACAATATTTGCTAAATGATAGGTAGGCATTCCGCTCTCTTTAAATAAGACTTTGTCATCTAAGTTATTAGTGTTTACTGTAACCCAACCTCTAATTTCATCTTCAAACTTTACATCCACATTGCGTGGCATTTTCATTCTAATGGTGTAAGGTTCGTTGTTAGCCAAACGTTTTTCAACCTCTTGTTTACTTAAAGACAATGAATTTTTCATTGAGCTACGTGTAACAGCGTTATATTGCCAGTTTGGCAAGCCCATTTGTTTGGCTTGTTCGCGCATTTTACTTAATTCCTCAGGGGTATCAAAAGCCATATAAGCTTTGCCGTTTTCAACCAATTGCATGGCGTAGGGTTTATAGAGGTCTTTTCTTTGAGATTGAATATAAGGGCCTTTATCCCCTCCGTAATCAGCGCCTTCATTTGGTTCAATGCCACACCATTTTAAAGATTCAATAATGTAATCTTGTGCGCCAGCAACAAAACGTTTTTCGTCCGTATCCTCAATTCTTAAGATAAAATCACCACCGTGTTTTTTGGCATATAAATAATTGTAAAGGGCTGTTCTTACGCCCCCCATGTGTAATGGCCCTGTTGGGCTTGGTGCAAATCTAACACGTACTCTTTTTGACATTTTTGAATAATTTTATGCCACAAAGATAATATTTTACAAAGTGTGTGGTTGAAAATAGAGAAATTTTATTATCACTTCTATATAAATATCAGTATCGCAATAATTAATTGAGCCTTTTTATTTACAGATTTAATTTTTTAGTTTAGAGTTATTGTTTTGTAGTTACTTAAGAACAAATGTTTTTTTAATCAGAAAAATCTTTATACTTTTACCGTAAATACTAAAGTATGTACGTAGCGAAATGCAAAGTATTCATAAACACCTTACAAAAGCAAATATAAATTTGTGCATAAAGGTACAAGATGTACGTCAGCAGTGATATAGCGCAAGCTTGAAACATGCACATAGCTTATGTTATCTGCCTATACAAACGCAGACAGGCATTCCCACATAATGGTGTTCAGTTTTACTTTGCAGTAGAAGATACATACAGATTTAAGATTTTAGGTCAATTTTATGGATGAGTTTTTAAAAGATGTAGCCAAACAGATATGCGCCGAGCAAAAAGGTAATATTTCTAAGGTAAGTATTATTATACCAAATAAAAGGGCTTCTGTTTATATACAAAAGTATTTAAGTGACATTATTAAACAACCTTTTTTTGCGCCCCAAATTATAACCATAAATGAATGGATAGATGAGCATACGCCTTTTCAAATTGTATCTCAAACAGAGCTGTTGTTTATTTTTTATGACATTTATATTGATGTAGAAAAAAACTTAAATCAAACTAAAATTGAAGAGATAGAAACCTTTGATTCATTTATCAAATGGGGTAAAATTATTTTGTCTGATTTTGATGAGATAGACAGACATCTTGTTAAACCTAAAGAAGTATTTAGAGACTTAAGAAACATTAAAGACCTTGAACAATGGGATTTATGGAGTTTTAATCCCTCACAAGTTAAACAACAAAAAGGTGAATTATCTAGCAGTCAAAAGCAATTTTTAGACTTATGGGATAAGCTACCAATTTATTATGAAAAGCTAAATAAAAAGTTAGATCAACTTAAATGTACTTATCAAGGTAAAGCCTATAAGCATTTTGTTAAAACAACGGAGTTTATTAATCCAACAGAAGCCATACATTATTATTTTATTGGGTTTAATGCTTTGTCGGCGTCTGAAATTAGTATTATTGAAAACCTTAAACGCCAAAAATTAGCTTCTGTTTATTTTGATGTTGACCCTTTTTACATTGATAATTACGAGCATGAAGCAGGTCATTTTTATAGAAAATTAAAAGATAAATGGCATCTTACAGATAAATTAAAACCAAAAATTAATGCCTTTGCCAAGAAAATTCAAGTGATAGAAACTGCTCAGCAAGTTGCACAGACAAAAATAGCAGGACAAATTATTAAGCAATTACCAAAAAATACATTACATAAAACAGCCATCATCTTAGCAGATGAATCTTTGTTAATTCCTCTAACAAAATCACTGCCGCCAAGCCTTAAAACGGCCAATATTACAATGGGGTATCCTATTAAATATACCCATCTTAAAAGTTTGTTCGATTTGGTTTTTGATTTTCAGTTTAATCAGAAAAAATTTAACAATGAAACCAATATTTATTATAAAACATTACTGAAATTTTTTGACCACCCCTACATTCAAATAATTATAAATGACAAACAAGCCATACATCAATTTGAACTCGATTTAATAGAAAAAAACAGAATATTTATCAGTTATGAGTCACTTATAAAAACGTTTCCTTCCTTAGAAAATATTCAGTCATTATTGGGGGTATGGTACACTGATATTGATAAAGGGTTTACAGCTATTTTAGATTTAGTTCAACTGTTGTATAGCACATTTAAAGAATATGAAGATAAGGATTTGGAATTAGAGATATTATATCATTTTTCTAAAGGATTAAACAAGTTTAAAACCATTTGGGATAAGTATAAGTATCCTTTAGAGTTAAAATCGTTTAAAAAACTGTTTGACCAATTTTGGCAACAAGAGTCTTTATCTTTTTTAGGTAATCCTATTGACGGTGTTCAGGTAATGGGTATTTTGGAGAGTAGAGCGTTAGATTTTGAAAATTTAATTGTGCTTTCAATGAACGAAGGTAATCTACCAAAGTCAAATTTTTCAAATTCCTTAATTCCTTTTGAGTTAAAATTACATCACCATTTACCAGTTGAACATGATAGAGATGCCATTTTTGCACATCATTTTTACAGACTATTGCATCAATCTAAACGCATATATTTAACTTATAATTCAAGTTCCGACGGTTTAGGAAGCAGTGAAAAAAGCAGGTTTATTACACAATTAGAAAATGAACTTGATAAAGAAAAAATTGGTCACACCATTACACATTTTACTTATAGTGGAGAGGATCTTCAATCGGATATTAAAGAAACGGTTTATCATTTAACAGACGAAACAGAAAAAAAATTAGATGATGTTTTTAGTTATGGTTTATCGCCATCAGCATTAAATACATTTATTAGGTGTCCGTTAGATTTTTATTACAAATATATTTTAGGATTAAGAGAAGACAATGAGGTGGAAGAACAGATAGAGGCTTCAAGTTTTGGTAGCTTTATACATGAGGTTTTAGAAAGGATATTTAAAGTAAATTTTAAAGATAAAACTCAAAAGGTAAGTATTGATGTTTTAAAAGCAGAAAAAAAGAATTTAAGAAAATATTTAGAGATAGAGTATTTAAAAAAATTTACTAAAAACGATATAAAATACGGACAAAATAAGTTGTCTTTTGATATTAGTTTAGATTTACTAAATAAATTTATTGATTATCAAATAAAAGAGTTGGAATTATTAGATAATAAGCCTATTTACATTAAAGATACTGAGGTTGACATAAGTGCTGAGTTTGAATGGGAGATAAACGGAAAGGTGAAAAAGATAAAAATTAGAGGAAATGCGGACAGAATTGACCAAGTAGGGTCTGCATATAGAATTATAGACTATAAGTCTGGCAAGTGTAGTGGGAATCAAGTTAGTATTAATAAGCCTAAAAAAAATCAATCTTTAAGCTTAAAATCAACTATGAATTCATCAGGTAAAGGTTATGCACGCCAATTATTAATGTACGCTTTAATGTTTGAAAAAACATTCCCTCAATACAAGGGGTTTTCTGCTGGAATTATTTCAATGATAAATATCAAAGAATGGTCTCAGTATGTACATGTTTCGGGTAGTAAAGAAGTTTTGTTAACGAATGAAATTTTAAGAGAATTTGAAAAAGAGTTGGAGTTAGTGGTTAAAGAAATGTATAACCATAATTTTGGATATAAACACAATTCTGGTTCAAAATACTGTGAATATTGCGGAATGTAATACTAGAAAAATTTCCAAATGATTATTAGGTCATTTGGTAGTTTAGTTGGCATAACTTAGGCTTTAAAATGATTGAAACCTTGTGCTTTTAATTCCTGAACAGTTCCATTGCGTTCAACTATAGTTGCTGCTGAGTTTTTATCATTGATATGACCAATTATTGTAAAATCTTAAATTTGTGAAACGCATAAAGTCTGCTTCTTTTAACGAACTTAAAAATTGTATTGGTGAAGCTAAGGCTAAAATTATAGTGGAAAGATTGAAAAAATAACCCCTTCTATCTAATAATAACCCCTTGCTTGTTAATTAATGGAACGGTTACAAAATTGTCTTCAACTATAGTTTCTGGTAAAAAAATATACTTTTTGTCGTGCATTTTGGTCCCTTCAAAAAAACTCAACCAATACTCATTACTAATACCAAAAACATTATCCATAATTGGTTCTATTTTTACATATGATTTTGCTTTTATTGTGCCCAGTTGATGTCTTAACGTTGATGTTTTAATATTTTCACCCGTTAATTTATGCATGCCGTAACCCTTTGACGTAATCATAACATTTTCAAGAGTAACATTTTTTAGATTAATTAAATACACATTAAAAATGTCATGTGTTTTTTCATTATTTAATTCTTTTACCACTGCAATGGCAACATTTTGAACCGTGGGTATATCAATATCTTTTCTCATTAAAAAATACTTTATGATACAAAGATAAATATTAATCTTTTATTTGCGACAAAAGAGACATTGCTGTAGAAATGTAAACAGGTAATTCAAGTCTATGACCTTCAAGATTATCATCTTTTCTTTTGCTTGTGTTCACCCATTTTTTGTGCACACCATTACCTGTTCTTACGATTACTAAATCATACTTAGGAATTGAAATAATATACTGACCCAACATTCCTCTAAAGTAAGTAACCTTATAGGGTAAGCCTGTATATATCCAATATTGAAAACCATAAAGTTGGTTAGGTTTTCCGTTGGTTTTGGATAGTGGAGCAATGCTTTTTAATTCTTTTACATAATTTTCACTGATTAGTTGCTCGTCCTCCCATTTACCATTTTGATTAATTAATTTTCCAAGCCTTGCAAAATCTCTTGTTGTGGCATAAATACAACAGTAAGACTTTTCTTCTGAATTTTTATCTCCCACCAAACTCCATTGAGCATCTGATTCAGCACCTATTTTTGACCAAATTTTTTCTGAAGCATAATCAGCGGCTGTTTTTCCTGTGGCTTCCATAATAATATAAACCAACGTTTGTGTATCGGCACTAGAATATTTGAATACTTTACCTGGTTCTTCTTCTACATATCTTCTATTTAGCACCAAATCTCTAGCGTCTGTGTCATAATAAAGTTCTGCCGTTTCTCCAAAAGGATTAAAATAATCTTCTGTCCAAGACAACCCACTACTCATAGTTAAAAAATGGCGAATGGTAATTTTATCTTTTTTATCTACTGTAAACTCTTTTAGGTAATTAGCTACAGGCTCATCAATAGATTTAATATAACCATCTTCTACTGCTGCACCTATCAATAAAGCCACAACCGTTTTAGCCATTGAAAAAGAATTACCTAACTTAAGGGCGTTATGTTCATTAAAATATTCTTCATAAATAATAGTGTCGCCCCACACTACTAAAAATGAGGCAGGATTTAAGTCTTCAATATACTGATGCTGTTGTTCCGACATTTTTACCTGTCCTAATTTTTTATGGTTAAACCACTGGTTGGTTTGATAGGTAGATATTGTCCTGTTTTCAAACACTTGGTCGTCGTAAATTGTAGGTTGTATATGTCCTTGAAAATAAGTAGCAAAAAATCCTTTATAGATATAAAATTTACCTGTAAAAATAATGGCGAAATTAAAAGCAACCAGAATTACTACCAACATCCAAAATAAGTACTTTACTCCTTTTTTTAATAAACCTATCATTAACTGTAAATGTACTAATTTTTATATTCAAATTCAAATACTTGAGCTAGTTTTTCTTTTAAAATTAAAGCAACTTGTTCAAAATCTACAGTACCTCCTAACTCTTTTTCCATTGATGTTACCGCTTTATCTGTGATGCCACAGGGAATAATATTATTAAAATAACCCAAATCTGGATTAACATTTAATGCCAACCCGTGCATGGTTACCCACCTAGAACTTTTGACTCCCATAGCACAAATTTTACGTTCATTGGGTGATCCGCCATCAATCCAAACACCTGTTAATCCTTTTACCCTTCCGGCTTTAATTCCAAATTCTTTCAAAGTTAAAATAATGGCTTCTTCCAAAAAACGCATATATTTATGAATGTCTGTAAAAAACTGATCTAAATCTAAAATAGGATAAGCTACTAACTGACCCGGGCCATGATAGGTGATATCTCCACCTCTGTTGATTTTATAATATGCTGCGCCTTTTTGTTTCAAAATGGTTTCACCTATCAATAAATTTTGCTCGCTACCACTTTTCCCTAAAGTATAGACATGAGGGTGCTGACAAAAAATCAGATGATGCTCAGGTAATTTATCGGTTTTACCATCTCTAAATTGAATTTTTAAATCAATGGATTTTTTAAATATATCCTCTTGAAAATCCCAAGCTTTTTTAAAATCTATTAAACCTAAATTGATAAATTTAACTCTATTTTTCATCTGACAAAGGTATTTATAATAAGACTGATTTTTGTCAATTACAACAATATATTTTGTTAAATCTCTTTTAAAGAGATGTATTATACCTTATCTTTGTCAACAACAAATTTAAAAACAAAAATGAAAGCTTTATCTATTTTAACAGTCTCATTTTTTTTCTTTCTGATTTCATGTAGAAAAGATGAATTTACTGAGTTACCCGCTGGCACAACGCCTTATGTTTTAGATTTACCTGAAAACTTAGCACAATATCTGCCAGAAATGGAAATACCAGCCGACAACCCTCTAACAGTTGAAGGTGTAGCTTTGGGTAGAAAATTGTTTTATGAAAAGAAATTATCTGGTGACCACACCCAATCGTGTGCTGATTGCCACTTTCCAGACAAAGCTTTTAGTGATGTTGTTGACTTTAGCATAGGTATTGATGGTAGCATAGGTACAAGAAACGCTATGCCTGTTATAAATGTTGGATGGATGAATACTTTATTTTGGGACGGAAGATCTGTTTCTGTAGAAGATCAAGCTTTTGGACCCGTTGTTAATCCAGTAGAAATGAAGAACACTTGGGCAAAAGCCGTGTCTGATTTACAATCAGACCCAGAATATCCTGCTTTATTTAAAAAAGCCTTTGGTACAGATGTTATAGATTCTGTTTTAGTAGTTAAAGCCATTGCTCAATTTGAAAGAACTTTAATTTCTGGTAATTCACCGTTTGACAAATATCTAAGGGGAGAGCCAACTGGCTGGAGTGAGGCTGATATCTTACAAGCCTACCAAGGTTATGCATTGTTTATGGACGAAACAAAGGGTGATTGTTTTCATTGTCATGGAGATCAATATAATCCTTTATGGACAGATAACTCTTTTCATAACAATGGGTTAGATGCAGTGATAACTGATAAGGGTCTTGGTGCTGTTACAAACAACCCTAATGATGATGGAAAATTCAAAACACCTACCTTACGAAACTTAGCCTATACAGCCCCTTATATGCACGACGGCAGGTTTGCTACCCTCGATGAGGTGTTAATGCATTATAGTTTTGGTTTACAAAACTCACCAACAATAGACCCATTAATGAAAAGTGTTGATGCTGGTGGTGTACAGCTATCGGTAACTGAACGAAACTTAATAAAAAAATTCCTGCTTTCATTATCAGATGATGAATTTGTAACTAACCCTAATTTTAGTGCGCCTTAATATTACAGCCTAATTAAATTATTTTGTTTGATTTATGCAAAAAATATTATCATGAGTAGGTAGTTCATTTTTACTTACAATTTCAATTAAAGATGATTTTCTTGACTTTGACAGAATAATCGTGTTTTTCGTTATTTTAAAATTAATTATCCTTTAAAATCAACACTTTACGAGCTTTGTGAAAAAATAACGTAGGGTGAAATAAGTTTGGTTTTTTCAACATTTTGTTGTACTATTTGTCCCATGGTATCAATTAGATGTTGTTTTTTATGATGTTACAACACTTTATTTTGAGAGTACTCAAGAAGAAGAAAATGGCCTTCGCCAAAAAGGTTATTCAAAGGA
>DQTE01000292.1 GCA_015662905.1 Crocinitomix sp.
CAGAAATAGTCGAAATAATATAGGCGGTTTTAACAGACATTCTACCTGTTGGCAGAGGTCTATTTGCTGTTCTCTTCATTTTGGCATCAATGTCTCTCTCAATAATTTGATTAAACCCATTAGATGCTCCTGTTATTAAAAAACCACCTAAAACCAAGTAGATAAAATTAAAATCAAAACTACCATTAGCAAAAAACCAACCAGATACAGCTGACAATACTACCAAAAATGCCAATCGCAATTTCATTAGCATAGCAATATCTCTAATTTTTGTAGATTCTTTTACCTTGTCGATAGCAATATCTTGATTTGACACTATTTGTAGTTTTTAAGGTTGCAAATATATAAAAATTATGATAAAATCATTTTAAATGTCCAAATGTTTATTTCGCAATCAGATACTTTTTGACAAAAGACTTATCAATTTATTATTGAAGTTGTTTAAAGTCAAATAATAAGTTAAAAAATGATTCTCTTATCGTCAGCCTTCGTTATTTTTTCTAACCATAGCTTTGGCTATGCTTTTCAAAAAGTCTTGTCAATCAACAAAATAATTCATTTACACATTTTATCATTCAACCTTAAACAACTTCATTGCATTATTCTATATAACTTTTAAGCATTAGTAAAAAATTTAACCGTGCACTACTGGTTTTAAATCTCAAATAATTGACTAACTTTATGGTTTTAAAATTTTATCAAATGAAATACAAAAAAATTCCAAAAGAACTATTTATTACTAATAGAAAGCGATTTGTAAGCCACATGAAACCAAACTCTATGGCTATTTTTAACTCTAATGATATTTTTCCGATTAGTGCTGACAGCACCATGCCTTTTCAACAACACAGAGATATTTTCCATCTTTCGGGAGTTGATCAAGAAGAGAGTGTTTTGGTTATTTTTCCTGATGCTTTTGATGACAAACACAAAGAAATTTTATTTTTAAAAGAAACCTCTGAACTTATTGCCATTTGGGAGGGAGAAAAATTAACTAAAGAAAAAGCTTTTGAAGTCTCAGGTATTAAGTCTGTGTTTTGGTTAGACCAAATGGAAAGTGTAATGAAAGTTTTAACCGCTCAAGCTGAAAACATTTATTTGAACACCAATGAACATACACGTGCAAATACTGAAGTTGAAACACGTGAGGACAGATTTATCAAACAGTTTAAAGAAAAATATCCGGCACATCAGTATTTTAAAAGTGCCCCAATTATGCACAAAATACGTTCTATAAAACAAAAAGAAGAAATTGACTTAATGCAAACGGCTTGCGACATTACCGGAAAAGGGTTTAGAAGGATTTTGTCTTTTATTAAAGATGGCGTAATGGAATATGAAATTGAAGCAGAGCTGATGCATGAATTTTTACGCAACCGCTCTAAAGGATGGGCATATACACCAATTATAGCGTCTGGTGCAAGTGCTTGCGTTTTACACTACATTGAAAATAACAAAGTTTGTAAAAATGGAGATGTTATATTAATGGATTTTGGCGCAGAATACGCTAATTATGCCTCTGACATGACAAGATGTGTACCAGTTAGCGGAAAATTTACCGAAAGACAAAAAGCAGTTTATAATGCTGTTTTAAATGTTAAAAATAAAGCACAAAAATTATTAACACCAGGTACTTTAATGCACGAATACCATACAGAGGTTGGTAAATATATGGAAAGTGAATTGTTACAATTAGGATTAATTGACAAAACTGACATCAAAAATCAAAATCGTGATTGGCCTGCTTACAAAAAATATTTTATGCACGGAACATCTCATTTTATTGGATTAGACACCCATGATGTTGGTTTGTGGACTGAACCTATCAAAGCCGGAATGGCTTTTACCTGCGAACCGGGTATTTACATACCTGAAGAAAATTTGGGAATTAGAATAGAAGACGATTTGATTGTTCAAGAAAAAGGTGAACCTTTTAACTTAATGAAAAATATCCCTATAGAAGCTGATGAAATAGAGGATTTAATGAATAGTTAATGAAGTTAGTTCGGCATCATCAGACAAACATTAGTTATTGGACTTTCGGAAAAGGAAGTCCAATAGTTTTTTTGCATGGTTTTATGGAAAATCACACCATGTGGAAAACTATAAAAAGGAAGTTTTTAAACGCTCATAAAGTTATTCTTATTGATTTACCTTGCCACGGCAAAACAAGGTTTAATGGCGAGATTTGCTCCATTGATTTTATGGCTGAATGTGTGTTTGCTGTCCTAAAAAAAGAACAAATCACTCGTCCAATAGTTTTTGGGCATTCTATGGGAGGTTATGTAGGTTTAGAATTATTAAAACTTATGCCTATAAATTTAACTTTGATTCACTCTAATTTTTGGGCAGATGATGATGATAAAAAAGTGGATAGAAATAGGGTAGTTGAGGTTGTTAAAACAAAAAAACAATTTTTTATTCAAGAGGCTATTCCTCATTTATTTTACACTAAAAACACTCAAAAGTGTCAAAAATATATTTTTCAAATTATTTTAAAAGCTAATAAGATTCCAAATAAAGAAATAATTGCGGCTACTAAGGGTATGAGAGATAGACAAGATAATAGCTTACTTGTTACTTCTCACAAAATTAACATCATTCAAGGTGAGTTTGACCCTATTATTCCATTACAATTAATGCAAAAAAAATGTTTAGACTTGAAAACAAAACCTAATTTATATATACTAAAAAATGTTGGTCACATGAGTATTTGGGAAGCACCTACTGCTTTAATTAAGGTATTAAGTGATATTACCTTAAATTCTCAGGTATCTTCTACTGATAAATAACACCCGACCCTACCAACTCATCATTAATATACCATGCTGCAAACTGTCCCGGACTTATACCCGTTTGTAAATCTTTAAATAAAATGTATAACCCTTCTGTCTCCCTGAACAATTCTGCTTGTTGAAGTGGCTGTCTGTATCTAATTCTTACTAAATACTTTTGATGTTCTCCTACTTTTAAATCCAAGTCGGGTCTTATCCAATGAATATCCTTGGTTTTTATAAATAATGCTTTTCTGTTTAATGCAGTGTGCTTATCGCCTTGCCCCACATACACTGTGTTAGTTTTTGTATTGGTTTGAACGATAAACAATGGCAAAGGTGTACCGCCTATGCCTAACCCCTTACGTTGACCAATGGTAAAGTAATGAGCCCCTTGGTGTTTCCCTTTAAACTTTCCCATTTTTTCTTCAAAAACAAATGGCTTGGCTAAAACTTTATAATCATCACTATCTATTTTTGATTGATAATCTACTAACAAAGGTAGGTCTTTAGGAATCTCTATAATGTTTCCTTTTTTTGGTTGTAATTGTTGTTGTAAAAATACTGGCAGTTTAACTTTTCCAATAAAACATAATCCTTGAGAATCTTTTTTATCGGCGGTTACTAAATTTAAGGTTTTAGCTATCTCACGCACTTCGCTTTTTTGTAACTCTCCAATAGGAAACAGAGATTTAGACAACTGTTGTTGCGTTAACTGACACAAAAAATAACTTTGGTCTTTATTTTTGTCTTTACCAGCCAAAAGCTGAAATAACCCAGAGTCTGTTACCCCTTTTCTGCAATAATGTCCCGTAGCAACATAATCTGCCCCCAAATCCATTGCAGTTTTTAAAAATACATCAAACTTAATTTCTCTATTACATAAAACATCAGGGTTTGGTGTTCTACCCAACTCGTACTCCTCAAACATATAATCAACAATTCGTTCTCTGTAAGTCTCACTCAAATCTATGGTTTGAAAAGGTATGCCTAATTTTTGAGCCACTAACAAAGCATCTTGGCTATCGTCAATCCAAGGGCAGTCGTCAGATATGGTAACAGAATCATCATGCCAATTTTTCATAAAAATTCCAATGACATTATAGCCTTGTTTTTTTAATAAGTATGCGGCTACACTTGAATCTACACCACCCGATAAACCTACAACAACTGTTTTCAATTTTCTTGTTTTTTACAAAAGTACAAAAACAGTTGTCAATACTTATAACGGAAAGTCCAAAAAGTTAAAAATGATTAAAAACCATAAACTTGGCTAAATTTTTGGTAATTTTGAAAGGTGAAACAATTTTTTACCCTCATATTTATTTTTGGAATTAATACTTTAATTTATAGTCAGTCTGACTCGCTTAAAGTACCAAACTACAACGATTCTATAATCACCATAAAAGGACGGGTTATTGATACAACTCAAAAAGTTAGTTTCTATAACGTAATGGTTATCAATAAATCGGTAGGTAAGGGAAATTTTGGAAAATATGATGGCACTTTTACCATTCAAGTAAAAAAAACTGATTTGGTTGCGGTATCTGTTACT
Organism: Crocinitomix sp.; assembly: GCA_015662905.1. Classification (GTDB taxonomy): domain Bacteria; phylum Bacteroidota; class Bacteroidia; order Flavobacteriales_D; family Crocinitomicaceae; genus Putridiphycobacter. The sequence goes on from DQTE01000292.1 coordinate 4,330, forward strand.
GGCTATCAAACTAAATATCTTAATTTTAAAAATAAACCGTATAAAAAAGAATATAAGGTTACTTTGTACTTAGAACTGAGAACAGTTACTGCAAAAGAGGTGGTGGTTAAACCAATTAAAACATTAGAAGAGCTACAAAAAGAACGTGCAAGCCTTGAAAAAAGAGAGTTGCCAAAGGTTACAATGTCTAGTGCTATTGAAAGTCCTATTACTGCTCTATACATGGCGTTTAGTAAAAGAGAGAAAATTAAAAGATTAATTGCCGAAATGGAATTTAAAGACAAACAAAGAGAAGTGGTAAGGGAAATTTTAAGGCTTTATGTACACAACGATATTATTGATTTAGAAGATGAAGATTTTGATGCTTTTATTAATTTTTTAAACCTAAATCCACAATTTTTAAAAACCGCTACTGACTACGAACTTATTATGTACATTAAAGGCAAATACCAACACTATATTAAACTACAAAAAGAAGGGTTTTAATTAAAATTGACTTGGTCTATGCCGTTTTTCCCTCCCCTGAAATGGGGTAGG
>DQTE01000326.1 GCA_015662905.1 Crocinitomix sp.
TATGGAAATGGTGAAATTTGTCAAGATGGTGTATATGTTTGGCAAATATACTTTGGTGAAACTATTTCTGATAAAAAACATACAATTAGAGGTCACGTCACTTTACTAAAATAATACCAATAATGTAAATTAATACTAACCACAATCATTAATTTGGTTGTGGTTTTTATTTATCAAAAGAAACATTTTGTAAAATCAAACCTGACTGTGGAGCTATTGTGTTAAAATAATTGGTATTTTCACCAGTTAATGAGTTTTTTATATCTACAATACTAATATAACCTTTACCCAGTTCAAATAATTGACCCATAATCAATCTTACTTGGTTACGCATAAAACCTTTAGATTGAATTCGCATAAGGAAAGTTTGTTCTGGAAAAAAATTGGCTTTATATAAATTGTTTTCTATGATTTCACACAAGTTTATGGTTCTAATTGTATTGGTTTTGTTTGATAATTTTGTACCATATCTCACAAAATTATGTGTTCCTTCAAAGCATTTAGCCCCCTTTTTCATTAACTCAATATCTAATTTTTCATTAACTGTGGTAACTAATGGTGCTGAAAAAGGATGTGCTTTTTGACCATAAGCAAACAGATACACGTATTCTTTTATCTTAGAATGATTTATAATGTTAAAATTAGCAGTTGTTTTTTCAATTCTTAAAGCTTTTAAATCAGCTGGAGAGTTAGAATTAAAACCATTTATAAATTCGTTAAAATCTAAAACTTCTTCATCAATAAATAATTCAAACACAAAATGATTAGCAGATACTTTAGCATCAGTACGACTGCACCCGAGAGTTTTTGTTCTATTTTCACCAAACATAAAACACATGGTTTTATCAATCATTTGATGTATGGTTTTAACCTTGGGTTGTTTTGCCCAGCCACTAAATCTAAATCCCAAGTATTGAATATGGATTAAATAGTAATAAGTTTTGCTCATAATCAATTTCAAAAGTAAAACAATTATTGGATAATTAAACTAATATGCTCACCTTTGCCAAATGAAAAAAACTTACTCAACAGCATTTTGGATTTTATGTATTCACATGTTACTCTTTTTTGTAAGTTTTAATCTTATTTTTCCCGAACTTAATGCTTATATCACTCAATTGAATGGTGAGGATGATAAATGGTTAATTTTAGGATTGTGGACTATTGCGGCGGCTATCTCACGCCCATTTAGTGGAAAAATAGCTGATAATTTTGGAAGAAAAACGCCTATTTACATTGGCGTAATTGTAAGTGTGTTAGTGTCTTTTGCTTATCCATTTTTTTTAAGTGTTACGGGATTTTTAGTATTGAGATTTCTGCATGGTTTTAGTACTGGGTTTCAACCAACTGGTGCTACAGCTTTAATTGCAGATATTGTTCCTGAGGGAAAAAGGGGAGAGGCAATGGGTATTTTTAGTATGACCATTAGTATTGGGTATGGGTTAGGTCAATATTTTAGCACAGCTATTTTTCAACAATTTCAAATTAATGGTTTGTTTTACGCTTCAGGTATTTTTGGTGTAATTGCTTTGTCTTTAATTTTTTTCATTAAAGAAGCACCACGTCCAAAAGTAAAAGTTAATTTTAGAAATGTTATACCTAAAATTGATGAAATATTTGCTCCAGAGGTAATTCATCCAACTGTAATTATGTTTTTAACTGCAACCTTTGCTGGCCTGTTCTATTTAGTGGTGCCTGATATAACCGAGTTTTACGGTAGAGACGAAAAAGGTATGTATTGGGGAGTATTTACTTTGTGTACAATTGGGGTTAGATTTTTTGCAGGAAGATTTGCTGATAAATATGGCAGACGAATAAATTTAAACGTAGGGTTGCTATTTTATTTAATTGTCGCTGTTATGTGTATATATAGTAAGTCTTTTGAAGTGTTTATTGCATCAGCAATTTTCTTTGGTATTGGAAGCGGATTTTTATCCCCTGCAATTTTTGCATGGACAACAGACTTGTCTAACCCTAAATATAAAGGTAGAGGTATTGCAACAATGTTTATTGCGCTTGAAATTGGTATTGCTTTTGGAAATTGGATAGCTCAATTTGTTTATAAAAATGACACTTCAAAATTTGTGGAAGTTTTTTATGTGGGGTCTGTTTTATGCATCTTAGGATTACTGTATATGTGGTTAACAAAACAAAAGACAGAAAAATAAAAACAAGTGTAGTTTGGTTTTAAATTGAATATTTTCGCACCTAATCCATACAATAATGAAGGTGTGTTTCTGTGAATTAAAATCTTCTTTCTTAAATTTAAACAGTTGTATTAATTAGCTTCAGAAGCCCTCAATCATAAATTCCTGCAATGTTTGCAAGTAAAGATATGTTAGAAATTCCAATCTTTTTTCCATATAAAAGAATAACCCCTTCTTTTTTTAATTTAGCTAATGTTCTTATGGTTGTTTCAGTTGTAGTTCCTGCAATATCTCCAATTTCCTGACGTGTTAGCGAAACGTTTAATGTCTGATTATCCTCAGTAAAGCCAAAAGTTTTATAAAGAATCAATAAAGCCTCAGCAATACGTTGCTTTACTGTTTTTTGAGTAATATTTAATAAGTGTTGTTCTGCGTTTTTTAAATCTTCTGACAATATTTTTACAGCCTGAAAAGACAACTTAGAATTTGTATTTAGAACTTTCATAAAATTATGAGTTGATATATGACAGGCATAAGTATCTTCCATCGCTGTAGCAGTAGCTTGATATGGTTCATTGCTAAATAAAGAACGGTAACCTAAAACATCTCCAGTTTTGGCAAATCTAACCACTTGTTCTTTACCATTCTCTCCTAATTTAGATAGTTTAACCTTTCCTTTAAAGATACAAAATAGCCCATGAGGTTGATTTCCTTCATAAAAAATTGATTGTCCCTTCTTATATAAATTATTTCCTTTATTTTCTCCTAACGTTTCCTTTTCATCAATTGTTAAACAACAAAATAATTTAGAGTCGTTTTTACAACCACTACAGCTTGGAACATCAACAGTGAAATTAGACATATTAATTTTGTTTTTATGATTCATATCAAATATAAGTTTGATGTGTTGTGCGGCATCATGTTTTTATCAGTAAAAAATATGATATTTATCATATAGGTGTTTTTAATAATTATACCGAATTTTGTTACCTAAAATTATTACAACTAAAAATATATATAATGATCAGTGTAAAACAAGCGCTTAACAAAATTATTACTAATAAAACTTTTACAAATATAATAAATATAGATTTAATCAACAGCTTAAATTATTATTTGGCTGAAAACATCTATTCCCCTATTGATATGCCTCCTTTCTCTCAATCGGCAATGGATGGCTATGCCATTTGTGGTGAGGGTGAAATGTTTACAGTGATAGGTGAGATTAAAGCAGGAGACTCTCATTCTTTTACTTTAGATAGTGGACAAGCGTACAGAATTTTTACAGGTGCAATGATACCAAAAGGAACAACGGCTATAGCCAAACAAGAAATTGTAAAAATAATGGGTAATACCATTCAATTAACAGAAAATGTAAAACCTAACACATCCATAAGAGAAAAAGGAGAGGAATTGAAGAAAAATCAGATGGTATTAAGTAAAGGCAGTGAGTTAACACCGGCAACCATAGGGTTGTTAAGTGGATTAGGTGTTAGTGAAGTTAAAGTTTTTCAAAAACCGAAAGTAGCACTCATTGTTACAGGTAATGAACTTACCAAAGTAGGGCAAAAACTTTTACCCGGAAAAATATACGAATCAAATTCATTCTCTATCAAATCAGCATTGCTAAGTTCAGGCATAAATTGCAGTGTACATTTTGTTAAAGACAATTTTGAAGACACTAAAACAACCATTGAACACGCCATTATAAACAATAATGTTGTCATCATAACAGGAGGGATATCTGTAGGAGATTACGACTTTGTAGGAAAATCACTATCAGATTTAGGTGTAGAACAAATGTTTTATAAAGTTAAACAAAAACCAGGGAAACCGTTGTTTTACGGCGTAAAGAACAATACAAAAGTTTTTGGGTTACCGGGTAATCCTGCGGCAGCACTTACAAGTTACTACGTTTACATTTTAACAGCTATAAAAACAATGATGGGTAGCACACACCCCTCACTACTTAATATTACTGCTACATTGGAACAAGATTATACCAAAAAAGGCGACAGAGCTCACTTTTTAAAAGCACACCTCAAAGGCAATCAAGTAACAATACATCAAGGACAAAGTTCTGCTATGTTAAGTTCGTTTGCCAGTGCAAATAGTTTTGTTTATTTGGATGAAAATACTAACTTTATACAAAAAGGAAGTAAAGTAGAAGTATTAATGTTGCCATAAATACAATGGAAATAACGGGTGTTATATTAGCAGGAGGTAAAAGTTCCAGAATGGGACAAGACAAAGGACTGCTTAAGTTCAACGGAAAATCCCTCATCCAATACGCTATTGATACCTTAAAACCAATTACAAGTCAAATTATTATCATAGCCAACAATTACAGTTACAACACATTTAACTATCCTGTGTATAACGACATCATTAAAAACAAAGGACCCGTAGGAGGCATATATACCGCCCTCACTCACTCACAAACAAAAACAAACATCATTTTAAGTTGTGACACTCCCTTTGTTAGCACAGAATTACTAAAACTTTTGCTAGCAAAACATCAAAACTATGACGTAACCCTGCCAAAATATAATCACAAAATACATCCAATTGTTGGTATCTATAACACATCAAACTTATCACATTTTAAGCAAAGTTTATACAATAATCATCTTAAATTAATAGAAGTCAATCAACAAATAAACACTCAAATTGTAGAAATTGACACCAAGCACTTTAAACAAAATATTTTTTATAATATCAACACGCCAACCCAATTAAAACAAGCCATAAAATGAATATACACGTAAAATATTTCGGAATGATAGTAGAAGCCATACAATGTACTTCCGAACAAATAACACTCAACCAACCACTACCTGTAAACTTAAAAATATTTTTTGAAAACAAATATCCACAATTAAAAGCAATGGACTATAAAATAGCCATCAATCAACAAATTAAACATACAATAACACAACAACTCCAAAGTGTAGAAGTCGCTCTGTTACCACCCTTTGCAGGCGGATAAAATTTTTAAAACACTTTGCTTACCTTTGTAAAGTAAAAACAATAAAACACAACCAATGGTCGATATAACATCTAAATCAAACACATTAAGAATAGCAACTGCACAAGCCGTTGTAAAAGTTAGTAAACAAGACACAATAAGTGCTATTAATAACAACAAAGTACCCAAGGGTGATGTATTTGAAATGAGCAAAGCTGCAGGTCTGTTGGGTGTAAAAAAAACACCAGAGTTATTGCCCGACTGTCACCCATTACCAATAGAATACACAGGAATTGACTACCAAATTGACGGATTAGAAATCACCATAAATGTAACCGTAAAAACCATTTACAAAACTGGAGTAGAAGTAGAAGCAATGCATGGCGCAAGCATAGTAGCACTCAATATGTATGATATGCTTAAACCCATAGATAAAGGCGTGGAAATACACCATATAAAATTATTAAATAAAAAAGGCGGTAAATCAGATTTTACAAACAAATATTCAAGAAACCTTACCGCTGCCGTAGTGGTTTGTTCCGATACAATTTCAGCGGGGCAAAAACAAGACAAGGCAGGCAAGGCTATTATAGATAAACTAAAACAATCCTCCGTACAAGTTGTAGATTACATTATTATACCAGACGAAAAAAACGACATCAAAGATGCATTGTTAAAACACGTAGAATTAAAAACTAATATGGTTATTTTTACAGGAGGCACAGGACTCTCAAAAAGAGACATAACCCCCGAAACCCTAATTCCTTTATTAGACCAAGAAATAGCTGGAATAGCTGAAACCATACGTAAATACGGGCAAGATCGTACACCATATTCAATGTTGTCAAGAAGCGTAGCTGGTGTAAAAAACCAAACATTAGTACTCGCTCTGCCAGGGTCAACCAAAGGCGCGTCAGAATCAATGGACGCCATCTTTCCGGCAGTCCTACATCTATTCAAAATTTTTAAAGGAGCAAAACACGAATAAAATAAACGTAAACACCAAACAAACAA
>DQTE01000254.1 GCA_015662905.1 Crocinitomix sp.
AAACCAATTGCAATAACAACAGCTTCTTTTGCAGTAGTTTTGGTGCCAGCACTAATTATATTAGGAACAACAGGTTTTTATACCGATTTAGAATTTACACCATTAATTAATAAATCGTTAATATATATTGTAATTTTATCAGTTGTAGGAACAGCAATAGCCAAAGTGTTTTTTAATAAATTAGTACAAATTTCTTCACCAGTATTTTCTACTTCGGTTACTTATTTAATACCAATTGTAGCTGTATTCTGGGGTTTTTTAGATGGCGAAAGGCTTTCGATAATGCAACTATTCTCAGGTTTAATAATTTTAGTTGGCGTATATTTAGCTAAAAAATCTGGCTAATCTAATTTTTCAAACATTGAATTATTTGAAATATATTCAGGTACAATTTTTTTAATTTGTGAAACTATTTCTAGATTAGATTTATTTTTCAAATCACATAATTGTAATACAGAATCATATTTAACACTACAATTTAAGACTTTTACCTTTGCTATCATAATTTTTTCATGATAGGTTGGAAGTGTGTTTTCCTCATCACTTAATAATTCTTCGTATAGTTTCTCACCAGGTCTTAAACCTACAATATCAATATCAATATCTTCAGGATATTTAAAACCAGATAAATGGATCATTTTTTTTGCGACTTCAAATATTTTTACAGATTCTCCCATATCAAATACATATATTTCTCCACCTTTACCCATTGCTCCAGCTTCTAAAACTAATTGACAAGCTTCAGGTATGGTCATAAAATAGCGAGTTATATCTTTGTGTGTAACTGTTAATGGTCCACCTTGGGCAATCTGTTTTTTAAATAAAGGAATAACTGATCCATTAGAGCCAAGTACATTACCAAATCTAGTTGTTATAAACTTAGTAGTTGATTTTTCTTGTAAACATTTAGCATAAATTTCGGCTACTCTTTTGGTAGCTCCCATAACATTGGTTGGATTTACAGCTTTATCCGTAGAAATCATTACAAACTTATCCACTTTGTATTTTATGGATAAATCCATTACGTTTTTTGTTCCTTTTACATTAACACGTACAGCTTCATAAGGATCATTTTCCATTAATGGCACGTGTTTATAAGCTGCAGCATGAAAAATAATATCAATTTTATGAGCTTTGAATATTTCCTCTAGTCGTTCTTTATTTCTAATATCCGAAATTAAAGTTTCAAAATTAATGGTGTTTTTACGTTTTAAATCTTGTTGTAAGTCGTATAATGGAGATTCTGCTTGGTCTAGTATTAATAACTGTTTGTAATCATATTGTGCAATTTGAGTTGCTATTTCACTACCAATTGATCCAGCAGCACCAGTAATTAATATTGTTTTTTGATAGAACTCTTTCTTTAAGGTAGGATTATCTACTTTAATTGGCGAACGTTCTAATAAGTCTTCAATATTAACATCTTTAATTTGATTTACATTTAAATTGCCATCAATCCAACTTTCTACTGGAGGAACAATTTTTACTTTAACATTTTTGGTGATTAAATTATCCGAAATTTCTAATAAACTTATATTATCAATATTTTGAATAGAAATTATTACATCTTTAATATTGTTGTTTAAAATAAAACTTTCTGTAATATCTTTAGAGGAATAAACTTTAGTTCGGTTAAATTGTTTTCCAATTTTTGAGGCATTATCATCAATAAACCCTATAACATTTATTTTACTATTTTTATCGTTAGCAATGGTTGCATAAGTTACTAACCCAGAATCTCCAGCACCATAAATAAGTGTATTTGTACTAGTTTTTCTTCCAGAAATTAAATGCTGATAAATTCGTTTAAAAACAAATCGGCTAACAATTAAAACGATCACATTTAATAGGTAATGAATAAGTAATATAGAAAGAGAATGTGGTAGAAATACACGTATTCTATTTGAACCTAAATTTCTATTTATGTAAACGGTTAAGCCTAAAGTAAAAGTTAATAAAGTAGCAGCGATAAAAACATTTATAGCATCATTAACACCTGTATGCCTGACAACACCTTTATGTGAACCAATAATGATAAAACTAATAAAGGCAATTAATATTATAAACGGAATTTGATGAAATAAAAAGGTGTCGTATATTTTTAGCTTAAAATTGTAAAATATTAAATTGGCTAAAAAAAAAGTTTGTACAACCATAGAAATATCAATCAACAATACAATCCATTGTGATGCATAGATATTAGATTCTTTTATTTTATTTAGTAAGCTCATCTTTTACAAAAATAGGAAATAATTATGTGAATTACGTTTACTTATTATTATTCATTAAAAAAGCTTTAATAAACGCATCAATATCACCATTCATTACAGCATCTACATTACCTGTTTCATGACCAGTTCTTACATCTTTAACCAATTTGTAAGGATGCATAACGTAATTTCTAATTTGTGAACCAAAATCAATTTTCATTTTACTATCTTCAATACTACTACGTTTTGCACGTTGTTTTTGTAATTCAATTTCGTATAATTGAGATTTTAGCATTTGCATGGCTTTTGTTCTATTTTCTAATTGAGATCTAGTTTCTGAATTTGCAATCATAATTCCTGAAGGTTTATGACGAAGAATGGCTTTTGTTTCTACTTTATTTACATTTTGTCCACCTGCGCCACCAGAACGTGCAAAATCCCATGTAATATCTGCTGGATTTATTTCAATTTCAATAGTATCATCAACTAAAGGATAAACATAAACCGAAGCAAATGAAGTATGCCGTTTA
>DQTE01000108.1 GCA_015662905.1 Crocinitomix sp.
TGATTTTATTTGGATAAAATAAATACCATCTGTTAAAGGAGAAACATCATACGCTTCTTGCGCATTAAATTGTAGCATTAATTTACCAAGATGATCATAAATAGTGATTTTAGAAATGGATAAATCACTTGCTATTTTAAAACTGTTTTTTGTAGGATTTGGATAGATAGAAAAAGCATTTTCTAAATTGAAATCATTTGTTGAAGCAGTGTTGCAATTTTCACTAAAACTAGTTTGTGTATCTATGTTTGTCCAATTTGTGGTACTCCAAGTAGCATTATCTACTTCTATACAGGTTAAATTAATGTTATTGTTAGCTTTGAAGTTTCCATTAGCGATAGCCGTATTATTTCCATTTTGGATATTTAAATCAGTTAAAAAATTGTTATAGCACCATAATCTAATTAAAGCTGAATTTTGTGATACATCCAAACTGGTTAATTGATTGGTATGGCAAGAGAAAAATTCTAATAAGTTATTGTTTGATACATCTAAACTAGTTATTTGATTATCTCTACAAGCTAGAACAGTTAAGGCTGTATTATTAGTTACATCTAAATTTGTTAATAGATTGTTATTACAAGAAAAATCATCTAACAATACATTTTGAGAAACATCTAAGCTAGTTAATTGATTATCTAAACACCAAAAACGTGTAAGTGCTGTATTTTGCGTTATATTTATTGCTGTAAGATTATTGTCTTGACATCTTAAATCGGTTAATACTGTGTTTTGAGAAAGATCTAAAGTTGCTAATGTATTTATAGCACAAATTAAGGTTTCTAAAGCAATAAAATCTTCAATACCAGTTAAGTCTGATATGTTTTTACTATTTACATTTAAAGAGGTAAGTGAATTTATGTTTGCAGTAGATACATAATCGTTTAAAGTACCTGTATCGTAGCCTAGGTCTATAAGTGCTTGTTCAAAATTATCATCAGGAACATATGTTTGTGCATTATTACAATCTACACTAAAACTAGTTTGAGCATCAATATCTGTCCAGTTTGCAGTACTCCAAGTAGCATCATCTACTTCAATACAAGTTAGATTTGGATTATTATTAGCATTAAAAGTTGAAAAATTTATGTTATTAGTATTGGCTGCGTTTAAGGAGTTTAATGAATTATCATTACAACCTAAAATTGTTAGTGCTGTATTTTGAGTTAGATTTAATGTGGTTAAAACATTATTAGCACAATATAAATGGCGTAAAACTATATTTTGGTTTAAGTTTATAGAGCTAAGGGAATTTTCGTAACAACGTAAAGTTTCTAAAAGTATATTTTGAGTTAAGTCTAATGTATTAATTGTATTGTTATTACAATCTAAAACAACCAATGCTGTATTTTGAGTTACATTTAACGCACTTAAAGAATTGTTACTACAATATAATGTTGCTAAAGCTGTACTGTTAGTTATATTGAGTGTATTAATAGAATTATCACTACAATCTAAAAAAGTTAAAGCTGTGTTTTGTGTAAGATCTAAACTAGTTAATTGGTTGTTATCACAATACAAAAAAGTTATAGCTGTAAAAGCTTCAATACCTGTTAAATCTGTAATTGATAAATAAGAAACAGATAGTGTGCCTGTATATGCACTAGCTTCACTACATTGAATTTCAGTATCATTATTAGTGTTTAGTGTTAAATTTCCTAGTAAACTATTTTTAAAATTAGTGTCAGGAATAGTTACAATACAATCACAATTTTCACTAAAGCTAGCTGTTACATCTATATTTGTCCAATTTGTAGTACTCCAAGATGCATCGTCTACATTTATACAAGTTAAGTTTGGATTATTTGTAGCAAAAAAACTAGATAGATTAATGTTATTGCCATTTGCTATATCTAAACCTATTAATTGATTATTCGTACAATTAAATAAGGTTAAACCTACATTTAGTGTTAGGTCTAAATCAACTAGTTGATTATTACGACAATTCAAATAAGTTAATGCTGTATTTTGAGTTACATTTAAACTTGTTAATATGTTATTTCTACCTTCTAAAGAGGTTAATGCAATGTTTTGAGTTATATCTAAACTACTTATTTGATTATTTTGAAAAGACAAATTAGTTAAAAATGTATTCTGTGTAATGTCGAAATTAGTTAATTGGTTATTATTACAATTTAAAGTTGTTAGGTGTATAAAATGTTCTATACCAGTTAAGTCAGAAATATTTAGAGAAAAGGCAGTAATAGCACCTGTAAAAGCATATGCTTCGCTACATTGTATTTCTCCATCACCATTTATGTTTATCAACGGGTTTCCTACTAAATAAGTTTTAAAATTTGTATCAGGAATATATATTGTACACGAAATACAATTTAGACTAAAACTTACTAAGTTGTCAATATTAGCCCAAGTTGTTGTGCTGTATCCAACATCATCTACATCAATACAGGTTAAGTTATTAATTCTAGCATCAAAGCTTTCAAAATTTGACATATTACCAGTTCCTGTAGTTAAACTTATTAATTGGTTATTAGAGCAATCTACATAATTCCAATATGCGTTAGAGATGTCTAAACTTGTAAGTGAATTATTTTGACACCATAATGTGCTTAAAGATGTAACATTAGTATTTAGACTTGTTAATTGGTTATTTTGACACTTTAGGGTTGATAAATTAGGATTATTAGACACATCTAAACTTGTTAGATTGTTGTCGTTACAATACAAAAATGATAAAGCTGTATTTGCCGATACATCCAAATTGGTTAGATTATTATTATCACAATATAATTGTGTTAAAGCAGTAAAAGCCTCTATACCTGTTAGACTAGAAATAGCTAAATTAGATGCGTAAATTTCATCTGTATAAGCATTTGCTTCACTTACTTGAATTTCACTATCGTTATTAGTATTGATAAAGTTATTACCTACTAAATAAGCTTTAAAATTAGCATCTGGAATGTTCACAATTTGAGCATTGCCAATATAGCATAATGTTAAGACAAGGATATTTATTATTACTTTTTTCATTTTATTTTATTTTTAAAGTGAGTTGATTATTAATTTTTGTTGTACTATTTTATTATCTGATTTTATTTGGATAAAATAAATACCATCTGTTAAAGGAGAA
>DQTE01000252.1 GCA_015662905.1 Crocinitomix sp.
CTAAAATGTCTGATTATCTTTTGTTTAACCTTCTTTCCATTTCTGATGTTTTCTACTAACTGTATGGCTATCTTAGGCGAGTTTTACTGGTTTTTCTTCTTACAAACATGCGACAAAGATAAACATTATTTTTTAAACTAACAAATTAAAAATATTATTAGGCACTACATATTTAAAGCAAACAAAAAAACACTTTCATCCTGAATATCAGGAAGTTAACTTTCTATAATCGTGGTAAATCTACCTGATGTTAGACAGGTGTGCGAAGTCAAGAAAACAACTCATTTTCACATTTTATAATTCACCCTTAAACAACTTCAGTTTAAAAATAAGTACTTTTTTACCATTACAGAAAAAAAAGTTATTCCTCTTTAGTTCTGTCTAAAATATATTTAATGGCTTCAATTCTGGCTGAGGTTTTTTTGTTTGCATCTATAATTTTCCAAGGGCAAGTTTTTGTGTTTGTTTTTTTAAACATTGCTTTTTTGTATTTAGTATAAACATGCCATAACTCTTGAGCTTTTAAATCAACTGGTGTAATTTTCCATTGTTTAAGAGGACTTGCTGCAATTTCTTTAAATCTTTTAGCCTGTTCTTTTTTATTAATTGAAAAATAAAGCTTTATTAATGTAATTCCTGAGTCGGTGATCATTTTTTCAAAAGCATTTACTTGTCGCATAAATTGGTTGTATTCATCTATGGTGCAAAATCCCATTACGGGTTCAACAACGGCTCTGTTGTACCAACTACGGTCAAAAAACACCATTTCTCCTGGTTTTGGTAATTTGTTGACATAACGTTGAAAATACCATTGACCTCTTTCTTCTTCAGAAGGTTTAGGTAAGGCCACAATATTGAAATGCCTAGGGTTTATTCTGGCAGTAATTCTACGTATAGCTCCACCTTTTCCTGCAGCATCTCTCCCTTCAAAAATAACCACTATTTTTTCATTATTAGCAATTATACGTTCTTGTAATTTAATCAATTGTTCTTGTAAAGTAGCTAGCTCAATTTCGTATTTTGTTAGTCTTAAAACTTTATCAATGTCAATATTTTCATTTTCTAACAATTTTCTCATACCAATTTTGGTATTCAAAATTTCTATATCTTGAGGGGTTAAATTTATATTTTCCATAGTTTAATAATCAATTTGGTTTAAATGTCTGTAATATCTAGCAATTACATTAGGATCTTGTAAAAGTGTTGTATTTGATTTTCCTTTACCATCATACTCAAACAATGAGAGGACGTATCTCATACTTTCTAGACGAGCTGTTCTTTTGTCATTTGTCTTAACAATGATCCAAGGGCAAAAATCAGTATGAGTTTTGGTAAACATTAACTCTTTATATTTAGAGTATTTATCCCATAATTCTTGCCCCTTTTTATCTATGGGACTAAACTTCCAACGTTTTAATGGATTTTTTAATCTTTCGTTAAATCTTTTTAATTGTTCATCTTTAGAAATTGAAAACCAAAATTTAATAACAGTTACGCCGTCTTCATATAACATGTGTTCAAATTCAGGTACCTGTAACATATATTGTTTATATTGCTTGTCGGTACAAAATCCCATTACAGGCTCAACAACGGCTCTGTTGTACCAACTACGGTCAAAAAATACTATTTCGCCTGGGTTTGGAAGTTCTTTTATGTATCTACGAAAATACCACTGTCCTTTTTCTACATCAGTAGGTTTATTCAAAGCAACTACCCTCATAGAACGAGGGTTTAAATGTTCAACGAAACGTTTTATAGCACCTCCCTTACCAGCAGCATCACGTCCTTCAAATATTATGGCAACACGTTTGTTATTTTTTGCTATCCACTGTTGAAGATTGACCAATTCTGCTTGTAGTTCTACTAATTGTTTTTCATATTCTAGATTCCAAAGATATTTTTTCAATTTAATACCTTTTTTCCTTGCCACATTGATCACATCTTCGCGAGTTTTAATGGTCTTTAATTCTTTATTTGTTAACATATTTAAGATTTAAACTAGTATAAAGATATATTCTTTTATAAAGTTTTATTCTGATTAATGTTTTAATAAAATATGATTAAAATCAAAAAAAGCCATTAATCATAGTGATTAATGGCTTGGTGTTTTTATTTATTATAAACTTATGTTTCTTAACCTTTATTTTGTACTTTTATAAGATTTAATGCAGAACCATGTTTAAACCAATCAATTTGAGCTTCATTGTACGTATGGTTAACTGTGATTAAATCATCAGTGCCGTCTTCGTGAACAATTAATACTTTTAATGGTTTGTTAGGTGCAAATTCTGTTAAATCGATAAAATTAAATAAGTCACCTTCTTTAATTAAATCATAATCAGCTTCATTGTCAAATGTTAGTCCTAACATACCTTGTTTTTTAAGGTTTGTTTCGTGGATACGAGCAAATGATTTTACAATTACAGCTATGGCACCTAAGTGGCGTGGTTCCATAGCAGCGTGTTCTCTTGATGAACCTTCTCCGTAATTGTGATCACCAACAATCACTGATTTTAATCCTGCTGCTTTGTACGCTCTTGCTACTTTTGGAACTTCATCATATTCGCCAGTTAATCTATTTTTAATTTTGTTGGTTTCACTATTAAAAGCATTAACAGCACCAATTAGACAGTTGTTTGATATGTTATCTAAATGCCCTCTATATTTTAACCAAGGTCCAGCCATTGATATATGGTCTGTTGTACATTTTCCGTAAGCTTTTATTAGTAAAGGGGCATTTGTAATATTTTCTCCGTCCCAAGGTTCAAAAGGCGTTAATAATTGTAATCTATCAGAGTTAGGATCAACAATCACTTCAATTCCACTTCCGTCTTCGGCAGGAGCTTGATAACCGTTATCTTTTACATCAAATCCTTTTGGAGGTAATTCATAGCCTGTTGGTTCGTCTAATTTAACAGCTTCACCATTTTTATTGATTAAAGTATCAGTAATTGGATTAAAATCCAGTTTACCAGACAGAGCAATAGCAGCAACCAATTCAGGAGATGCTACAAAAGCATTAGTGTTAGGGTTACCATCAGCACGTTTTTTAAAGTTTCTGTTAAAAGAGTGTACTATTGAATTTTTTTCTTGTTTTTCTGCACCAGGTCTAGCCCATTGTCCAATACAAGGACCGCAGGCATTTGTAAATATTTTAGCATTTAATTTTTTAAATGTATCTATTAACCCATCTCTTTCAGCAGTATATCTTACTTGTTCAGAACCTGGGTTAATACCTAAAATTGCTTTGGCCTCAAGTCCTTTTTCAAGGGCGTCTTCTACAATAGAAGCTGCACGGGTCAAATCTTCATAAGAAGAGTTAGTACAAGAACCAATTAAAGCCCATTCTATATCTGTTGGCCAATTGTTTTGTTTGGCTGCTTCTTTCATTTCTGAGATAGGTGTAGCTAAATCTGGTGTAAAAGGTCCGTTTAAGTGGGGGGTTAATGTATTCAAATCTATTTCAATAACTTGATCAAAATATTTTTCAGGATTTGCATATACTTCTGGGTCTCCTGTTAGGTGTTCTGCTACTTTGTCAGCAGCTTCAACTACATCTTCTCTATCTGTGGCTTTTAAGTATCTACGCATAGAATCATCATAACCAAAAGTTGATGTTGTTGCGCCAATTTCAGCACCCATATTACAAATAGTACCTTTACCAGTACAAGATAAAGATTCAGCGCCTTCTCCAAAATATTCAACAATGGCACCAGTACCACCTTTAACGGTAAGGATACCTGCAACTTTTAAAATAATATCTTTAGGGGCAGTCCAGCCGTTTAATTTACCTGTTAATTTTATCCCTATTAACTTTGGCATTTTCAATTCCCAAGGCATATCAGCCATAACATCAACGGCATCAGCTCCACCAACACCTACGGCAACCATTCCTAATCCTCCTGCATTAACGGTATGAGAATCTGTTCCAATCATCATACCACCTGGAAACGCATAATTTTCTAAAACTACTTGATGAATAATACCTGCACCTGGTTTCCAAAAACCAATGCCGTATTTATTGCAAACTGAGCTTAAAAATTTGTAAACTTCTCCGTTTGTGTGATTAGCAACTTCTAAGTCTTCTCTAGCACCTTCTTTGGCTTGTATTAAGTGATCTGCGTGAGCGGTTGAAGGTACAGCTACTTTATCTTTTCCTGCTTGCATAAATTGAAGTAAAGCCATTTGGGCTGTAGCATCTTGCATAGCAACTCTGTCAGGTGCAAAATCTACGTAAGATTTTCCTCTTGTATATTCTTCTGTTGCTGGTCCATCCCATAAATGCGTATAAAGAATTTTTTCAGCTAGGGTTAAAGGTTTGTTAACTATTTTACGTGCAGCAGCTACTCTTTCTGGGTATCGCTCATACACTTTTTTGATCATATCAATATCAAAAGCCATAATATTTTTGAATTTTTGTAATTATTTAAGGTGTGCGAATATAATAATTTTAATGTGATTTTTTTGGATTAAAAGTTTCTTTTTTTTGACGAGTGTAGTTTTTAATTATTGATGTCCGATAAAAGACTCGTTAATCTATTACCTTAAATTCGCAAAACTTTTTTATAAAAAACAAAACAAACCCTTGTATACCTTAAATCTGCAAGTATGTTCGTAGCGAAATGCGTAGCATTCATAAACACCTTAAAAATCAAGTAAAATTTTGTACATAAAAGTCAAAATGTATGTTAGAACTTTACTATGTAAAATCACGAACACCAATAAAAAAATAACTTTGCAGTAGAAGATACTTGCGGATTTAAAGAATTACTTCATCACTTTAGTATCAAAAGTTTTTAAAAACCTTACCCCTACAACACGACTTAAAAGATTTGTTTTTAGGCTTATAAGTCTTTCGGAGAAATGAGTTTATCAAGGTCGAAGGTGGATTTTGAAACTCTACACAAAACGAAACTACGAACAACTCTTACTGTAAGAAATATAAGGTCTTATTTTTAATATCTTAAGATACACACGCTCTATAGTCAAAATTAATATACTGTTTATCAAACATTTATAGTACTATTAAATATAATGGAAATCACTTTTGAATAATAAGTATAAAATCTAAAAAAAATGTATAAATGAGTAAAAACCAACTCAAAAAATTATTCGAAAAATCCAAAAATTAAAACCTAAAAACAAATATTTTAAGACTTTTTATTAACTTGCGGATTTAAGATAATAAGAAAATGATTGTAGATTTTAGGAGTGATACTGTAACAAAACCCACTAAAGCTATGCGTGAGTTCATGCTGAGAGCGCCTGTGGGTGATGATGTTTTTGAAGAAGACCCTACCATTAATGAATTAGAAGCCTTTGGTGCTAATTTATTTGGGATGGAAGCTGGTTTGTATTGTACATCTGGCACACAAACTAATCAAATAGCCATAAAAGTGCACACCAACCCAGGAGATGAAATCATTTGCCACGAAGAGGCACACATCTATAGATACGAGGGAGGTGGTATTGCTAGAAACTCTCAAATATCAACCAGATTTTTAAGAGGAAATTTTGGTCGTATCAATCCCAACGATATTGAGGAGAACATTAACCCCGATAATTTACACTACCCAGTAACAACCATAGTAAGCATTGAAGACACTTCAAATCGTGGTGGTGGAAAAGTTTATGATTTTAACGATATAAAACAAATATCAAAAATCTGTAAAAACAATCAGCTAAAGTTTCATTTAGACGGCGCAAGAGTGTTTAACGCTTTAACTGTTACAGGTGTAAATTCTGTAACTTACGGTCAGCAATTTGATTCCATATCAATATGCTTGTCTAAAGGACTTGGTGCACCTGTCGGCTCTTTGTTATTAGGCTCAAAAGAATTTATACATAAAGCACGTAGGGTTAGAAAATATCTGGGCGGAGGTATGCGTCAAGCTGGTATTATTGCTGCTGGAGGTTTATATGCTTTAAAAAACAATATTGAACGTTTGAGTGAAGACCACCGTAGAGCTAAAGAAATTGAAACTATTTTAAAAGAACAAAATTGGATTAAAGAAGTAATACCAGTAGAAACCAATATTGTTGTTGGTATTTTAAAAGACCCTCATCAACAAGACAAAATTATTGAAGAATTAAAACAAAAAGGTATTCTAATTGTCGATTTTGGAAAAGGAAGAATCAGATTAACAACTCATTTAGACATTACAGATAAACACATAGCTCATTTCAAACAGAGCTTAAAATAAATTGCAAAATAATGTATAACAATAAAGTATTGGATTTTATTAAAAATGTGCTAAACAATATGCCTTCTGGATGGCTTAGCACAACCACGCATAGATTAGATATTTATAACGAAAGCCTAGCTAAAGTTGAATTTTTAAATCAATTTGAAAAATTATTAGATAGCAATACTTATGATACATCTGTACTTAGCGAATTGCCCACTGCTTATGATTATATCCGTTTAGGTCATCCTCTATCTTGCATACTTGAATGGGCAATTGCGCAAACCTACCAAATTGATGCCGTTAATGTTATTAGTTTTGACTCTCAAACTATGCCTATTTATGCTGTATTAAGAAAAAATTTATTAGCCAACAAACACACCAACATTTATTATTCCAAAAATTTACCTTCTTCTTTTAATGCTGAAATCTTATCAAATGTATATGGCTACAAATTTGACCTTATAAAAATTGATGATATAGCAGAAATTACTTCAAGTCAACATACCAATATTTTTATATCGCAAAAAAATAACCTTTATAAATTTACGCTTAACCCAAATGTTGATTTTTTTGTAAATATACATCACAAAATTGGAAGTGTTATCATTGTTAACGACTCTAAAAATAAGACATTTGCTTCTAGCATTCAACATGTAAGACGTAGAGAAACCATTGCAATGACACCTGCAAACTCTTTATTAGTTCTAAAAGCAATGATAAAAAATTCTATCGTTGAAATTAATCCTAAAGATTTAACCTCAGATAGAAAAATTGTTTTAAATACAATTAACCAAATAACAAACACAAATATAACACCTTTGGTCAGTTCAAGTGGATTGTCTATTCAATACGCCATTTTAATGGGACTTATTCATGATGGTTTTGAAAATCACAAAGGTAAAGCCATTAAAATTATTGTTCCACCTAATTGTTATGGTGGCACTAACGACCAAGCCAGACGAGTTGCAACCTGCTTTAACAACGTTGACATCATAGATTTACCCGTTGATGGTGACCATAACATGGTTGAAAGTATCGATTTGGTTTTATCGCAAGCAGCAGAGCAAGACGCAATACCTTATATCATTGCAGAAATACCAACTAACCCTAGAGTTGAAGTACCAAATTTAGATGATTTAAAAGCCGTTTTAACCCAAAAAAGACATACAAAAAATGGTAAAATAGCCGTTGACCCTGTTTTTATTTTAGACCAAACTTTTTGCCCTAACGTACAATTTTTGGGTGAAGGCAATGTACTTTCAACTGTTAGAACCATTTCATTTGCTAGTGGCTCTAAATTTCCAAGTGGTGGTTTATGTACTTCTGGGTATTGCGTGGGCAACAACAAAACAAAAGCGTTAATGGATAAAATAAAGTTGCATTTACAACTTTGCGATAATGAAGCTACAGATTTGCAAATTCAAATTCTATCCAAACAATTACCTTCCATGAATAAAAGAATTAAAGACGCTTATTTAAATACGCGAGAATTTGTCGATTTTATTGCTCAAACTTTGCCAACTGCAAAAATTAATTTTGTATCTGAAGAACTAGCCCAAAAAGGGTTTACACCATCTGTTTTTTCACTTGATTTACCAACAAAGGGCAATACTGATAAAGAAAAAGAAGCTTATAAAAGAGAGTTAAATTTAAAATTAATCAACTTAATGATAACGCAAATCCCTAACGAGAGTAAATACTGCGTCAGTTACGGACAATTAAAAGGTTGTTATTGGACTGTTCCTGCAACATCTACACAAGGCACAACCAAGGAAGGAGACAAAGACTATATTGCACGCGTAGCACTTTCACCAAACATGGATTTAGAACGACACAAGAAAGTTTTTTTAGATTTTGTATCTAAAATTTTAAAAAAACAACAATAATTATTAGTATATTTACATGAGTTAAGACCTAATTAGACATAACTGCTCATCCAACAACTAATATAAAATAAATGTTGATTTTTAACTAAATATTCTATTTATGAAATTGATTTTTCTCAAAAAATGGAAATTTTGGAGACACCTGTTAGTTGGCACGTTCTTAACATTTTCTATTTTATTCTTCACTCTCGTTTTAATTGCATATTTTAAACAAGATGAAATTGTTCAAAAAATTTTAACAACTTTAAATGAAGACTTCGAAGGTGAAATTGAAGACAGCCATATATCACCATTTGAAAACTTTCCTTACATATCTATTGATCTGCATCATCTTAAAATTTATGAAAGTAAACAAAACCATTTCGACCCTATAGTTTCCTTAGAAGATTGTTTGTTACATAGGATTTGGCTTATTTGACATCATTTTTGGAAATTATGACATCAAATTAATTGAAGCTAAAAACGGATTTATACACGCAATATTACATAAAGACGAAACATTAAATATAACCAATGCTTTATCATCAAAAAAAGATATTGAAGACATAGAAGAAGAATTTAATATCAATTTAAAAAAAATTAATCTTATAAATGTTGACATCTACAAGCTAAATGAAATTAATAATCTAATGGTAGAAGCTTTTATTGAGGAAGCTGTTCTCAGTTTTAAGAAAAGTCAAGAACACATTTATATATTTACGAATACCCAAATGGAATTAAACATTATTAAAGAGGGTGACACAACTTGGTTTAAACATAAAAAAATCAATGGACTTGTTGAAATGGACTACCTCAAAACAAGTGAGATTTTAACTATTAAACCTTCTAAAATTCAGCTAGAACATGCATCATTTAACGGTGAGGGAACAGTAAATATCAAAGATGATTACAATGTAGATTTAAAATTACACGGGGAAAAAGAAAATTTTGATATTCTAATTGCCTTTGCTCCAGAAGAGTTAATTCCTGTGTTAGAAAAATATGACAATCAAGGAAATATAACTTTTGAAGCTCGTATTATTGGAAAAATCGTAAAAGGAAATACGCCACACATATCAGTGAATTTTAGTTGTAGAAAAGCTTTAATGGACGAATACATTACGAGAATGAACATTTAACAGTAGAAAATTTTTCGGGTAAATTAGGTAAAAGCACTTTTAACATAAACCTCAACTATTATACAGGTGAAAATGAAAGCATTAAGAAAAAAGACATCCCTGGAGATGGCGTAGATGTAACAATGACATTTTATGTAAGAGATGCCCAAGGCAATGTAATGAGTATTTATAAATACAAACCAAATGAAATTGGTGTTGGAGGTTTAGCAAATATTTTGTATCTTAGCGAAAGAAATATTTATGGAAGTAGCCGTATAGGAATGGAAAGCGTAGAACAAATCATAGCATCATCAGCACCAAATCAACCAAATTGGATTAATTCAGAAAATGAAAATATAAGCAATTTGTATAACCAAAAAATAGGAGATAAAAGATATGAGTTGTCAAACCATTTAGGTAATGTGTTAGAAGTAATTACAGACAAAAAAATAACCATAGACGACGGAAACTCAGGCGTGTTATATTACACCGCAGATGTTATATCCCAAAACGACTACTACCCCGGCGGGATGCTTTTACCAAACAGGCACGAATCCACTTCAGATTATAGATTTGGGTTTCAGGGACAGGAAGTTGATAGCAAAATCAAAGGAGAAGGAAATAGTGTAAACTACAAATACAGGATGTATGACCCTAGAGTTTTAAGGTTCTTTGCTACTGATCCACTAGAAAAGAAATTTCCTTTTTGGAGCCCCTATGCTTTTAGTGGGAATAGATTAATTGACTCTAGAGAATTGGAAGGAAGGGAACCGCTTAATGCAACAACAATTGCAAACGGAACATTAACACCTGCTTTACGAATAAACCTACCTAATGGAGGGACAGCAACAGTTTATAAAGATGGAGGAGGGACATATGCAATATCAAGGGATGATAGAAATAAATTAAGAGTGATTGATGGTGTATCAATCTCTTTACAACAAAATGGATCAATATCATCTTATCATTCTAATTCAAATGTTACCACAATTATAACCGATTTAGATGGAGTAGATCAATCAGGAAATGGTGTTGAACATTTGTTCAGGACAATAAAAATAGAGGTGCCATCAACTGTTTTAGTGGATAAAGAAGTTATTCTACATGGAGAGGTTCCAATTTTTGTTCCTACAGAAGGAGGTTCTGATGGAACAGCTCCTAATTTAACAGATGATAGTGTTAAAAGTATAGGAAGACTTGGTAAAATGGCTGATATGATGGCAGCAAGAATTAATGATCCAGAAAATGGCATGAAGGTTGTTTCTGCTACTGTACAAGTAAATGGAAATTTACCACTAAATCAACAAAAGGCTATAATGAATGGAATGCAAGCAAACTCAACTTTAATGATTAATTTTGAAGTGGTTGCCTTACCTGCTTCCCAAACAATAGCAAATTTTGTTTTAAATACTGAGGAGACTACGATCATGAAAAAAGAAGTACAAACTGTTGAGCAAATATCAGTTGGGCAGGGCGGAAGTACTCCTTAGAGGTAAACTGTTTTTTATTAGCTATAGATGAATAATTTTGGATTATTAATATTGGGGTTTCTCTTATCTTTGAATAGTGTAGCTATTCATTGTCAAGATTTAGGAGGATTTATCCCTCAAGCATTTGTTAAAAATGAAATGAACTCTTTGATAGTTGATTCAAAGAGTTCTGAGGTAACGACTTGGAGAGTTTATGATAAAGGTAGTGAAACCATTAGAGAATTATTATTCTATAAAAAGATAGATAGTGATTCTAACGTGATAGAATACTCTAATTCAAATAATGATACAATTTTATTCATATATAACAAGAAAGGTGACTGGATTGTTAAGTTGCACAAAAATAATCTAAGAAAGACTAATAGATATTTAACATATGATCAAAATGATAATGTTACAAAATATGTTATAGACGGAGATAATTTTTTAGAAGTAAATATTCACTATGATTCTTTAAATAGACCTATTCTGAAAGAAGAAGGATCAACTAAATACACTTGGATTTATGATTTCAATGGAAACCCCACTTTATGGCAAAGGTTTGTCAAAGGCGAATTAATGGAAGAAAGAATTTTTACTTATAACTCAAATAGAAAATGTTACAAAGCAAATTATTATTATAATAACAAAATTATAGATTCTGACTCTGTAACTTTTTTTGTTGATAAAAAGGGAGCAGTTGTAAAGATATTATATGATATAGACTTATTAAGTAGTAAGCAATTAATGGTCTCAGAATATTTTTATGATGATTCAGGAAAGTTAGTAGGAGCTAATATTAATGGAGTCGGTCATGTATATAAGTATGACTCTTCGGGGTTACTAGTCTTGATTGAGAAATATGCTTCAGGAAACAAGTTAATTGAAAGGATAATTTATGAAAGAGTGAGTATTTAGATGTTTTTATATTTTAATAGATCTATTTTTCCACCTTCACGGGCACTAACTTCTGTTTAGTCCTTTTAGAAACCAATTTTAAATCCTCTTTCCATACCAAAACCATTTGCGGTTCCTGATGGCTTCTAAACTGATATAAATATAACCTACAAAAACCTAATTCAGCCAATCGGTTCACCAAAAAGAAATATACCCGAGCTGTTGGATGGTCAATAGAAAAGAGAATCCTTATATCCTCTACAGGCAACTTTAAAAGTTCAATATTGGTATTAAACGCTTCCAGTAACTTCTGTTCAATTAAAAAACTTTTAATAAACTCAGCCTCTTCAATATCCGTAAATCCCTCCAAAGTCTTTAAAAAGTCATCCCACTGGTCAAGCAGTTTTTGTAAAATCTTAGTTGTAGCAGAATTTTGAGCCCTAATAATTAATGAGTGCATAGCTTATAAACTACTAATCTTAATAGATTTAATCATAGCATCCAAAGTATATATGATATGTTCTCTATCCTCCTTAGAAAAAGCCATTATATCATTTAAGCGTTTTAGCATTGAAGCATCTTTTAAAACTTGTTGGTTTTCTACTTCCCCCAAAAGATAACCAACCGTAGTTTCTAATACATCAGCAATTTTAATAACAAAACCAATAGAGGCTTGTTAAAGGAAAATGATATAGACTTTATAATAGGTGACAGAATAAAAAGTTTACCCAATAAAATAA
>DQTE01000167.1 GCA_015662905.1 Crocinitomix sp.
CCATCGACGGCTAATACACAAGGGCCACACAATGTAACGTTTAATGCTGCAGGCACTTACAACATTGATTTAACAGTTGGTGATGGTACTTTAACCGACACAAAAACAGTTTCAATTACGGTTAATGCAGCGCCAACTGTAACGGCTTCTGCTTCTCCAAGTACAACGCTCTGTTCAGGTGATCAAGTCACCTTGACGGGGGGAGGAGCTACAACTTACAGTTGGGATAATGGTGTAAGTGATGGTATGGCTTTTTCTCCACCTGATGGCTCTACCACTTATACCGTAACGGGTACTGACGCCAACGGATGTACTAATACTGCAAGTGTAACTATTAATGTGTCTGTATGTGCGCCAATGATTGCTGGTTTTTCTTTTCAAGATGATATTTGCTTAGGTGACTGTATTACTTTTACAGATACCTCTAGTGGAACACCCATTGATTGGCAATGGGATTTTGGTTCAAATGCAACACCTCAAACAGCCTCTGGTCAAGATCCGGGTACTGTTTGTTTCAATACGGTGGGGATACACCAAATACAGCTTACTATTACAGATGCAGGCGGGACATCCGTTTCAGTTACCAATAACCTTACAGTACATGATATTCCAACAGTAACAGCAGAATTAGACACAACCATTGATTTAGGCGGGAGTGTAGATTTAATAGCAACATCACCTAATTTTGGAAACTATCAATGGCAACCAGATACATATTTTATAGATTGTGATACTTGTGCAACCACTTTTGCTACTCCAGAACAAAACGTTGATTATATTGTTGTATTTACTGACCCAAATGGCTGTACAGCACAAGATACAGTTTCGGTTACGGTTAACTTTATATTTGGCATAGGCGTACCGCAAGCATTTTCACCTAATGGAGATGGAAATAACGATTTGCTTGTGGTAAAAGGACTAGGTATCGACAGGATGATTTTTAAAATTTATAACAGATATGGTCAATTGGTTTTTGAATCTACTGAGCAAACTCATGGTTGGGATGGAACATTTAAAGGAAAAGATGAAAACCCAGGTGTTTTTGTATGGGTGCTAGAATATCATTTGCTTAATGGTCAGGCTGGAATTTTAAAAGGTAACACAACATTAATTAGGTAATAAGAAAGATATGAAAAAAGTTATTTTATCAGTAGGAGTTTTATTAGGTTGTGTCATAAATATCTCAGCGCAACAGGATAAACATTTTAGCATGTTTTATGCGTCAAAATCTCAGATAAATCCAGCAAGTGCAGGTTTTTTTGAAGGAGATTTTCAATTATTTACCAATTTTAGAAATCAATGGACAAAAGTATCTGATAACCCTTTCAGAACATTTTCAGGTGCTTTTGATACAAGAATAGAAGCTGGAAATGGTTTTTTGGGTACAGGGATTAACTTTTATAATGATGTGTCTGGAGACACAAAATATACAGTAACACAAGTTATAGTGCCAATTAATTATGCAATAAAACTTAATAGAACAAGTCATTTGTCTTTTGGTTTAGCCCCATCTTTTTATCAAAGATCTTTAAAAACAACAAACGTTACATGGGATAGCCAGTGGACAGGGGTTGATTTTAACACAGGCTTAAATAGTGGTGAAGCCATTCCGTCACAAAACTTGTCTGTAGGAAAATTTGATTTAGGAGCAGGAATATATTATCAAGGTGACCTAAGTAAGTATTCATGGATAGCTTTTGGTGTGTCTGCTTCACACCTAACCAAACAAAAGATAAATTATTTTGATATTGATAACGGTTTATATAGACTGTTATCTTTTCAAGCTTATGGTAGTTTTAGCCAAAATAATTCAAATTTTACATTAAAGCCTAGCGCAATTGCTAGTTGGCAAGGACCTAACGCCTATTACGTAATAGGTAGTGGATTTGATTTTATGCTAAAAGGTAATTCCCTGCATACTGGCTATTTTCAAAGAACGTCAATAGAGTTTGGAACATATTTTAGGGTAAAAGACGCTTTGATTTTAAATGCTATTTTTCATTCAACAGGGTTTTCAGTTGGCGCAAGTTTTGACTTAAACGTATCAACGCTTAATGTAGCCACGGGTGGTTTTGGAGCTATGGAATTTTATTTGGCCTACAAAATAAGAAAACCTAGAGGCCTAGGGGCACCTTCAATTCATTAATGTAAACATTAAAGGGGGTAGTATGCTTTCAATTTGTATTCCCGTTTATAATTTTAATGTGGTTAAGCTCGTTAAGGAGTTATATCAACAAGCTCAAAGTATTGATGAACAAATTGAAATTGTCTTAATAGATGACGCCTCAGAAGATAAGTGGCGAATTGTAAATCAACCAGATGTTTCAAAAATTTCAAATTATATTGAACTCAATAAAAATATTGGTAGAGCTGCGATTAGAAATTTGTTTTTAATGCATACAAAAAATGAATATTTATTGTTTTTAGACTGTGATGCCATTGTTCACCAAAGTGATTTTTTGTCAAAATATATAAAAGCGATAAAATCGTATCCTAATCAGATATTTTGTGGGGGTAGAGTATATAACGATACACCACCAAACAGAAGTAAAAAGCTGAGGTGGAAGTACGGAAAACTAATAGAAAGTAAATCATACGTAGAGAGACAAAAACAACCTAACAAGTCTTTTATGACAAATAATTTTGTAATTAAAAGAGAATTATTTGAGCAAGTAAAGTTTGATGAGAGACTAAAAGATTATGGGCATGAGGATACACTATTTGGGTTTGAATTAAAAGAAAAGGGAATAGAAATACAACACATAGATAATCCAATTTTAAATGGTCATTTGGAAACTAACATAATTTTTATTGAAAACACTGAAAAAGCGGTAAATAATTTAAAATACATTTTAAAATACACCAATAACAGCCATAAATTGATACATGAAATTACACTTTTAAAAACAAGTAAAAGTGTAAAGCCAATAAAAGGGATAATAAAAGGGGCGTTTTTTTTAACCAAACCAATTATAAAGTTTTTTTTAACTAAAGGCTACGTTAGTCTTTTTTGGTTTAATTTTTATAAACTAGGAACATATATACAGTCGCCTAATCCTGAATAATAAATTCTTTTGCATCTTCCCTATTAAATTCTGGTTGTAGCATTGAGTGGTTAATTTTAAATTCATTCCACAAAAGTTTTTCAATATCGTAACAAATATTATCCCATTGACTTAATTTAATATCATCTTTAAACTCAATGTGAGCCTCAATGTAAATGTCATGGTCGTTAAGTTGCCATAAATGGACATGGTGCAAATTTTTAATCTCATCAAATTGTAAAATGCTATCTTCAATGGCTTTAATGCTTAAATTTTTTGGTGCAAATAACATCAACATTTTGGTCGAGTTAAGTAAAATGTCCCAACTTAAATATAATAGATAAATAGAAATAACAAGAGTTATAGCAGGGTCAACCCAATAAATCTGATAATATTTCATAACAAAACCACCAATTAAAACCGCCACTGAAACTAATGCGTCAGAAAGTAAATGCACATAAGCAGAACGCATATTGATATTGTCTTTTGCATCTTTAGAGAGCAAAAACACGCTTAATGTATTAGCAATTATAGCGACAAGTGCTAACCAAATTACCAAATCAGATTCGACCTCTTTTATATCATAAAACCTGTGTATAGCTTCAATACCTAAAAACACCGATAGAATAATTAACGAAGAGGCATTGATAAAAGCGGCAATAATTTCTGCCCGTTTATAACCAAAAGTGTGGTGTTCGGTTTGTTTACGGTGTTTAAGTTTTGCAGCAATGTAACTAATAATTAAGGAAATAACATCAGTTAAATTGTGGGTGGCATCAGACATTAAAGATAAACTACCTGAAATAACACCACCAATATATTGACTAACGGTAATTAACAAGTTTAGAATAATACTAAACAACAACTTACTTTCTGACAAACCATTATGGTTGTGTGTACTCATTTTTAAAAAATAAAATTTTTGTACTCAAAACTAAACAATTAATTTTAATAATACCTTAAATCCGCAATTATGTTCGTAACGAAATGCGAAGTATTCATATACAACACCTTAAAACGCAAATAAAAATTTGTGCATAAAAGTCAAAATATACATCAATGTTGGTGTTGCGCAGGTTTGAGACACGCAAACATAGCCTTTGTATTTGAAATCAGGAAAACATTTTATTTTTTGTTCATAAAAAATGAAGAGAATATTCTTTAATTAGTTTAAATTTGTTCTGTGATACCAAAAGAAACCATAGACGAAATTTTTCAAACTGCTAGAGTAGAAGAAGTTATTGCTGACTTTATGTCAATAAAAAAAGCAGGGTCAAACTACAAGGCTAAAAGTCCTTTTGTGGATGAAAAAACCCCTTCTTTTATGATTTCCCCTGCCAAACAAATATGGAAATGTTTTAGCTCGGGAAAAGGAGGTAATGTGGTAACCTTTTTAATGGAGGCTGAACACATGACTTACCCAGAAGCTTTAAAATGGTTAGCCTCAAAATATAACATAGAAATTAAAGAGGATAAAGAACGTACACCTGAGGAAATACAATCTGCATCTGTTCGCGAAAATTTATCTGTAATTTCTGAGTTTGCTAAAAAACACTTTAAACATAATTTATTTGAAAACGAAGAAGGAAAAGCAATAGGTTTATCTTACTTTATAGAGAGAGGATTTAGAGAGGACATTATAAAAA
Organism: Crocinitomix sp.; assembly: GCA_015662905.1. Lineage (GTDB taxonomy): Bacteria > Bacteroidota > Bacteroidia > Flavobacteriales_D > Crocinitomicaceae > Putridiphycobacter. The sequence goes on from DQTE01000167.1 coordinate 4,691, forward strand.
AGTTTGATTTAGGTTACTGTTTAGACCAATCAAATGTTTTTACCGAATCGGCACTTGCAAAAGGTTACAGATTAGAGTATTTAATTAAATCTGGTTTAACAAAAACAAAAGACAATAGACATTTTGATTTTTTTAGAGGGAGAGTTATGTTTCCTATTCATTCTATTGCAGGAAAAGTTCTAGGATTTGGTGGTCGCACTCTAAAATCAGATAAAAAAATTGCTAAATATTTTAATTCACCAGAGAGTGAGTTATATAACAAAAGTAAGATTTTATACGGATTGTATTTTGCCAAAAATGCCATCATCAAATATGATATGTGTTATTTGGTGGAAGGATACACAGATGTAATATCATTACACCAATCAGGGGTAGAAAATGTGGTTTCATCATCAGGAACCTCTTTAACCGAAGGGCAAATCAATTTAATTAAAAGATATTCAAGTAATATCACCATTTTATATGATGGAGATGCTGCAGGCATAAAAGCTTCTTTTAGAGGGATTGATATGATTCTTGCTCACGGAATGAATGTTAAAGTTGTGTTGTTCCCTGATGGTGAAGATCCAGATTCCTATGCTAAAGTACATTCTGATTCAGAAGTAAAAAGCTATATTATAGAAAACGCCAAAGATTTTATTGTTTTTAAATCGGATGTGTTATTAAATGAGTCGGGAGAAGACCCCATAAAAAAAGCAGAATTGATTAGAGATATTATAACTTCAATTGCTTTGATACCAGATTCAATAAAACAGCAAGTTTATTTAAGAGAATGTGCCAGTTTGTTTGATATGAGCGAACAATTATTAACAAGTGAATTGGCAAAAATTAAAAGGCAAAAATTACTTAAAGAAGAAAAACAAAATAGATTTAGAAATAATCAAGCTCTAAAATCAAGAAATAAGCTTAGAGAAGATACCCAAGCGAATGAACCACCACCAGAGGCATTAATTCCCCCTGAGTATTTAACAGAGGAACAAGGGCAAAAAATAAAAGATGATAAAACCAAACCAAAAACTAAATTATACGTAAAAGATAGACTATACCAACAAGAATTTGATATTATAAGGTTATTATTGATTTATGGAAGAACACAAATACGGATAAAAACAATAGGGGAAGAAGAAAAACAAGAGGTTAATGTGATAGAGTTTATTATTTCCGAAATAGAAAAAGATAATTTATCATTTAAAGACGACCGTTTTCAAAAAATATTTAATGAATTTAAAAAAGGTGTAATTGAGGACACATTGTATAAAGAAGACCATTTTTCAAGAATGGATGATAAACAAATTATGGAACTTTCTGTAAACATTTTGGCTGATAAAGAAAAAAAACAATTAAGTCCAGAATGGTTAAAAAAGAAAGTCCGAATAAAAACAGAAGAGGAAAATCTTGAACGGGCAGTAAATGAAGCAATTTATTCTTTTAAAACTGCATGGGTAATTGATGAAATAAGTAAAATCCAAGAGGAACTAACAGCCTTGTATAAAAAAGAAGAAAATGATATGGATGAAATTTATACTTTAATGGCAAAACAAAATAAATTAGAAAAAGTTAAAATTGCATTTTCAGAAAAACTAGGAAGAATTATTATATAAATGAAAGTTTGGGAAGACATATTAAATTATCCAATTATAGACACTAGGTCAAATGTATTGTCTGACTCTACCAAACAAGAAATACTTGATAATGCCGAGCTGTCAAGTTTAATTGATTTAGACCAAACAGAAGGGTTTATTTTTTCACCTATTAATCTTATTGTTTTCTTAATCATATTTTTGCTGACTAAATTTTTTCTAAAATACTTAAAGCGTTATTTTAAAGCTTTACATATTGATGAAAAACAATTTAAGATTGAAGGAAGAGAATTCACTTTATGGAGACTGATAAAACAGATAATGTATTTTTTAATGTTTTATTTAATGTTTCAGTCATTAAATATCAATAATTACAATATTAATCTCAGCAGTATTCTAGTCTATGATTTTATTAGGATAGGAACATTTCACATTGCAGTTTACCATTTGTTTTTAATTATAGTTGTACTCTTTTTAGCAAAACTTTCTGTTAATTTTTTAAAATTATACCTGTTAAAAAGAGTAGCCAAACGCACACATATAGATAGAGGGACTGAATACATTATCATACAAATAGCAAAGTATATAATATATACTCTGTCTATAATTGTTATTTTAAGGAGTTTTGGTATAGGATTAGATTTATTGTTAGGAGGCGCAACAGCTTTACTAGTTGGATTTGGATTAGGTGTTCAAGATATTTTTAAAGACTTTATGTCTGGGTTTTTATTACTTTTTGAAGGAACAACTAAAGTAGGAGACGTTGTAGAGTTAAATAATTTATCGGGTACGGTAGAGGATAATTTTGTAGCAACAATAACTGAGATAAACCTAAGAACTACCAAAGTAAAAACAAGAGAAGGAAAAACACTCATTGTCCCAAACTCAATATTGACCCATCAAATGGTAAACAATTGGACTTATGATGATAAGTTAACAAGATTTACCATTAAGGTAACCGTTGCTTATGGAACTGATTTAGACTTAGTAAAGCAGATATTGATTAAATGTGCACAAGAACATCCAAAAGTTAAAAACACTAAACCTATTTTTGTGAGATTGCTAGATTTTGGTAATAATGGCTTAGAGATGGACTTGGTGTTTTGGGCAGATCAAAATTTTTACATAGAAATTTATAAATCTGAAATCCGTTTTACCATAAACAAAGAATTTGAAAAATATGGCGTTGTTATTCCATTTCCTCAACAAGATGTACGGATTAAAAATTTAAAAGACATTAATCATAAAATTTAAGGTTTGATACCAATTAGAAATTGAATTGCGCCTTAAAATGATTAACGAATAAGTCATGATTTGTTATTGATTTTATAATTGATGAATTTAAGCTTTCAAGTATAAAGTTATGCAGCCAAATTTTAACATTATCAAGAGTTTCAAATACCGTATTTTTGTAAAGTTGCTTAATGTAATGCCATACCTTTTCACTAGGATTTATCTCTGGAGAGTATGGAGGTATTCTTATTAAAAAATATTATCTGATAGATTAAATTTTTCCTGACTTTGCACATTTTCCTGACTTCGTACACCTGTCTAACATCAGGTAGATTCACCACGATTATAAAAGTTAACTTCCTGGCATTCAAGATAAAAGCGTTTTTTTTAGTTTGCTTTAAATGTGTAGTGCGTCACTAAAATTATAATTAGTTGGTATTCAAATACTTAACGTTTTATTCTGTCAAAGTCAAGAAAGATATTGATGATATCAGAAAATTAATCACAAAAGCATAAAAAATCCTCTTGTCCATCAATTTTAATATCATCCAGAACTTGATATTTATAACCTATTGAGGTTATCAAATCTAAACAATCTTTTTTTACATCTTTTACATGACAATCATGAGTTGCTAATAATAATGTTGGTTTGTGTTGCTTTAAAAATTCAAGACCTCCTTTTAAAACATCTAACTCAGCCCCTTCTACATCTATTTTTATAAAACAATTACTGTCTAATTTATTTTTTAAAGCAAAAGTATTCAAATCAATAGTTTTTACAACTATAGTATCATCCTTAAACATTGACGATTCTTTTTTATACGTATTTGCGGCTAAATTACCTGAGTTTGAAAATTCAATCTCTCCTATTTTATCAGAAATGGCTAACTGGTAGATTTCAATGTTGTCTGCCAAATTTATTTTTATGTGTTGTTTTAAGAAATGTATATTTTCAGGCATGGGTTCAACAGCAATGTGCGTTAGTTGTTTATTGCCATATTTTGACGCTAACAAAGAAAAATATCCTGCGTTAGCACCAATATCTATTAGTCTTTTACCTTGTTCAACTTCATTTTTTATGACCAAAGCTAAATTAGGTTCATAAGTTCCTAAAATATATCTACTATCTGGTATTAATGAATTCCATTTTGCTGATTTCATCATACCAGATTTAACAGTAAAATTTATACTCAACCTAACTGCTCTTAAAATCTTTAAAACAGCCTTTAAAATAAATTGTTGCACGTATAATTGTTTTATATTTGTAGGACAATAATAATCATAATTTTTTGATGCCAATCAAGTTTTCAATAATAACTATTACTTTTAATCATATTGAAGGATTAAAAAAAACGATTCAAAGTGTATCTAATCAAAATTATAAATTCAAAGAACACATTATTATTGATGGAAACTCTACAGATGGTACCAAAAACTTTTTAGAGATGTTAGAGGTAAAATTCATATCAGAACCTGACAGAGGTATTTATGATGCAATGAATAAAGGTATAAAAAAGGCAAAAGGAGATTATGTCATTTTTATGAATGCTGGAGATACTTTTAACTCTAAAAATGTATTGGTAGATTTTACAACACAGAACTTTAAGGCTGATGTAATATATGGTAACTGTTATGTTGAATACGCCTACAATTATGGGCGTTTATTAAAACCAAATGATTTAAAATCCTTATGGAAAGGAATGAGTTTTTCTCACCAAACTGTTTTTGTAAAAACAAAACTTTTACAAAATAATCTATTTGATATCAACTATAAATTTTGTGCAGATTTTAACCAAATCTATGGGTTTTATTTAAACGGTAAAAAATTTACTTATTGGAATAATACCATCTCAAATATAGAAGCTGGAGGAGTTTCGGATGCCCAAAGATATATTTCTATCTATGAAGTATTTAAAATTAACAAAAAATGTTCTCCCCATTTAAAAATTTACTTCTATTTTTTACCTAAAATTATATATAGCTTTGTAATTGTTA
>DQTE01000021.1 GCA_015662905.1 Crocinitomix sp.
ACAATTCTCGCTAACACTCTTAAATGTAATTGTTTAATTACAACTGCTTGTGCATCAATAAAAGAAAAATCGTTATTTCTATCTGATATAAAATTTCAAGTTTCAGAAGCAAAAGAAAAGGTTAAATCGTGAGTAATTATTAGGTTAACTTTATCATTGTTTTTTTTATATCTTTCAACTGCATAATTATAAACAGTTAAGTAATAACTCTATAGCATTAAAGTGCCAATGGTAGGTGTTTTCATCTATTTGGGTTAATGTATAATTTTTATTTTTAAAAGTGATATGTGGTTTCATTATTATTTTCTGAGTGAACTATTAAACAATGCATATTATACTATTTCTAACAATTTTTTAAACACTAAATGAACAGGCAATCCCATAACATTAAAATATGAGCCTTCAATTTTATCAATACCTATGAAGCCAATCCATTCTTGTATGCCATAACTGCCAGCTTTGTCAAAAGGCTTATATTTTTTTAGGTAGTAATTCATTTCATCACAGGTTAAGGGTTTAAAATGAACATTTGTAACAGCACTAAATACTTTTTTATCTGTTTTAGATTGTAAGCAAACTCCTGTAACTACTTTATGCCACCCATTTGACAATTTTGATAACATATCAAAAGCTTGTATTTTGGTTTTTGGCTTTCCAAGAATTTGATTGTTGACAATAACTACTGTATCAGCTGTAATTACAATTTCATTATTTTTTATTTCATTTACAAATGCCTTGGCTTTATTTTCTGCTATTACTTCTGCTACATTTAACAAAGGGATAGATAAATTGTAAGACTCATCTGCATCTTTAACTCTAACGGAAAAGTCAATGTCAAGCCCTTTGAGTAATTCTTGCCTACGTGGCGATTTTGAGGCTAACACTAATTTAATTCCTTTTTCTTCCAATAATTGACTTAACATGAGTACAAATGTAAGAAAATGTATGGTTTTATTTAGTGAAGTTGATTAAAATCAAAAATAGGGAAATTAAGGACAAAAAATTAGCCAATGAAACGTAAACTTCATTGGCTAATTGGTTTACATTGTAAAACCTACTTATTTTTTAATAAGTATTGATTCACAGTCAAATGATTGGCTAATTTTATCTTCTGTTATTGCATCATATTCTTCTTGTGGCACCTCCTCACCATTAGCTGCGGCATCATCTAATAAATGCTTTTGAAAATCTACAGTAAGCGTATCTGACACTAATTTACCATACAAAATGGCTTCTTTACCCGCTGATGTTTCAATCGGAATTGTATAATGGTCTCTAAAAAATACCATTACTGTTTCATCTGAGTTTGGTTTTACTATATTTATCCAACAACCTGCATTTTGACAAACTTCATTAATGGTTACTTTTACAGCGCCTTCAAAATTGTTATTATTGTTAAAAGCTGTAAACATTTCCTCTGTAGATACTGCTTCATCAGCAGAAAATTCAGAATGTCCGTACAATAAGTATTCTCCTTTTTCTTCACCCATAAAAGCTACGGGTGTAGATTCTTCTCCTGATTCCTTGTTCGTTTCTTCAACTATTACTGTTTCATCAGTATTTTCATTTTCAGTTTTCTCAGTTTTTTCTTCACCTGAGCAAGATATTAATACCGTACTTAATACCAATCCAATAAATAATTTCTTTTTGTTCATAATTAATGTTTTTTGCAAATATATATGATACTTACTTATTAAAAAAATTAGAGTAACTTTGTTTTTGGTATATTTTAATCATTATGAATAATAAAAGAATAAAAACTGTAATTATACTTGGCATTGTGTCTGTGCTTTGTATCTTGTTAATTCAGTTTTTTTGGATTAAAAAAAATATTGAGTTTCAAAAAACGTCTATAGAACTTCAAGCAAGGCAAGATAGTATTAATTCTAAACAATTTAATGAAAAGGTAAGCATAGCTTTAAAAAATGTTGCTGATGAAATTCAAAGATTAAATCATCAGTCTTACGACCTATACGGTAAGGTAAAGCAATTAACTACTAATTATTTTACTGTAGAATTGGAGGATACGCTACACCCTTATTTGTTAGAACGTTTATTGAAAAATGAATTTTACAATCAAAATATTAAAGAAGATTTTAGATATGGTATCTACGATTGCTATTCAGATAGCATAGTATATGGTGAGTTTATACGTTTTGCTAATGACTCAACTTATGTAAGAGATGAGAGTGAGAATAATGATAAAAAGGAAATTGAGGATAAAAATTTACAGTTAAAACTTAATACTGATGTACATTATTTCTCTGTTATTTTTCCTAATAGGGCTAGTATTACTATTGATGAGATACCACATGATGTTACGCCTTGGTATTATTTATTTGCTATTCTTTTTTTGGTAATAGTTTTTTTTATCTATACCTTGAATGTTTTACTTCAACAAAAAAAGCTATCTGATATTAAAAATGACTTTATCAATAATATGACCCATGAACTAAAAACGCCTATTTCTACCATTAAGCTAGCAAGTGAAACATTGATTAATGATTATGATGAAATAAAAAGAGAGAAGTTACTAAAATATTCTAGTATTATTTACAAGGAAAATAAGCGTTTAGAACAACAGGTAGAAAAAGTTTTAAATATTGCTAAGCTTGATAAAGGTGAAATTAAGTTTAAGAATGTAGTTATAGATATACACGAAATTTTAGTTGAAATAGCAGAAAATTTTGAACTTAACCAGCTTGAAGAATTAAATGGAAAAATAATTTTAAAGTTAAATGCAAAGTACAGTTTAATTAACGCTGATATAGTACATGTAACAAATGTTATTTATAATCTATTAGATAATGCCATAAAATATTGTAAAAATACACCTCAAATTAAAATTACTACATCAAATCAAAAAGATGAAATTCTTATAACAATTAAAGATAACGGAATAGGTATTTCAAAAGAGAATCAAAAACATTTATTTGATAAATTTTATAGAGTGCCTACAGGAAACATACATGATGTTAAAGGCTTTGGTTTAGGTTTGTTTTATGTTAAAACTGTAATCAAACAAATGGGGGGAGATATTTGGGTAAAAAGTAGCCTCAATAAAGGAAGTAGTTTTAGTTTTACTTTACCATTAAAAACAAAAGAAAATGAATGAAATTAATATTTTACTTGTTGAAGACGACACTAATTTAGGTTTTTTAATTCAAGACACATTAAAAAGTGAAGGGTATAATGTACAATTATGTTTAAATGGTGTTGAGGGGTTAAAAAAATTTAATGACAAAACCTATCATTTGTGTATTTTAGACGTAATGATGCCTAAAAAAGATGGTTTTACTTTGGCTAAAGACATCAGGCAAATAAATTCAAAAACCCCTATTCTATTTTTAACAGCAAAAGCACAAACTGCAGATAAAATTGAAGGTTTAAAGGCTGGTGGTGATGATTATTTAACCAAACCCTTTAACTCTGAAGAATTTATGTTAAGAGTAAAGGCGCTTATAAGAAGGTCTAATCCTGACTTAACTACAAGTGAACCTAAAGTGTTTAAAATAGGTGAAACTACTTTTGATTCGGAAAATTTTAAATTAATTTATAAAGACAAAGAAGAAAAAAAATTAACCAAAAAAGAATCTAAAATACTATTGTTGCTTGTTCAACATAAACATAAGGTTTTACCTAGAGAAGTGGTTTTGAATGCTGTTTGGGGTCAAGACGATTATTTTGTAGGGAGAAGTCTTGATGTTTTTATAACTAAAATAAGAAAATATTTAAAACCTGATGATAAAGTTAAAATTGAAAATGTGCACGGTGTTGGTTTTAAATTAGAAGATTGACTTTTAATACATCAATAAAAAATTAAGCATATCTTGTGTATCTGTCATCTCTACAAAAACCATAAAGGGTTATACCAAATTCTTTTGCAAAATCTATAGCTAAAGATGAAGGGGCAGAAATAGCTATAATGGTTGAAATTTTAGCTCTAAAACATTTAAAAATAATTTCAAAAGATAGACGGCCACTAAAAAATAATATTTTAGCTTCTTTTAGTTTTCCTTTTATTAATAATTCTCCAATTGATTTATCTAAAGCATTGTGTCTTCCTATATCCTCCTTTAGGCCTAACAAGCTCCCTTTTTTATTAAATAAAGCTGCACCATGTGTTGAACCTGTAATTGGAAATACTGGCTGATTGATTTGCATTTGTTTTTTTAAACCAAAAATAAATGATGAATCTAACAGTAATTGGGTTAATTTTTCTCCATTTAATTTTAAATCTTCTAAATCTTTTTTACCACATATACCGCAAGAGGATACTGATAATAAACTACGAGAATTTTTATACCCATCTCCAATTTCATTACTATTAATCAAACAATTTACTTCCTGAATTAATTTATCATCAGATATTTTTGTTTCAAAACTAATTTTGGTTTTATCATCAATTACATCTTCAGAGAACAATAAACCTGTCACAAGATTTATCTCATCACCTGGAGTTTGCATTACTACTGCAAAATGAATATCATTAATAGATATTTGCAAAGCTTTTTCGGTAGTTACTTGGTCATTTACTTCAAATAATTTTCCGTTTTGATATTTAATGGCTCTATATGTTGAAAATAATTTACTCATAGCATTGATTGTAAAGTTACAGTATTTTGACAAAAAAGCCTAACATTTAAAATGCTAGGCTATTAAAATAAATTTATGCAATGAATTTAAGATTTTATTCTTTCAGTATAAACACCATTTCTTGTATCTACTTTTATTTTATCTCCTGTATTAATAAACAAGGGCACTCTAATTTCTGCACCAGTATCAATAGTTGCTGGTTTTAAAGTATTTGTGGCAGTGTCTCCTTTTATACCTGGTTCAGTGTAAGTTATTTCAGCTTCTATAAAATCGGGTAATTCTACAATTAAAGGCATTTCTTCCTCTGCGTGAAAAATAATTTTACAATTAATTCCTTCTTTTAAAAATTCTTTTTTTTCAATCATTTTGCCTTCTATAAAAACTTGTTCATAGTTTTCATTATTCATAAAATGATAACCATCTCCTTCTTGATAAAGGTATTGATAAGTTCTAGTTTCAATTCTAACAATATCAATTTTATGTCCAGCAGAAAATGTATTTTCTACTACTTTCCCAGTTTCAATATATCTTAGTTTTGTACGAACAAAAGCTGGTCCTTTACCAGGTTTAACATGTTGAAATTCAATAACTGAAACTAATTTATCTTTAAACTTCATGCAAAGACCATTCTTTATATCTGATGTTGTTGCCATATTCTTTTTTTTAGATTAATCCTTTAATAATTCCCTTTTCTGATTTTTTTATAAAATCTATAACAATTGTTTTTTCTGAACAATCATTAATTTCTTTTTCTATTTGTTTAACCCCTTTAGTAACTGAATTATTTAAAACAAACAAGAGTCTATAAATATCTTCAATTACTTTAACCGATTTACTCTCTACCCCTCTTCTTCTTAACCCTATTGAGTTAACACCTGCATAGGTTAAAGGCTCTCGGGCTACTCTAATATATGGTGGCACATCTTTTCTAACAGAAGTCATACCTGCCACAAAGGAATGTTGTCCTATATTAACAAATTGTTGCACACCAACCATTCCTTCAATAATTGCCCAATTATCAACTGTAACATGACCAGCTAAATTTGTGTTATTAGCTATAATTATGTGGTCTCCTAGTAAACAATCATGTGCTATGTGAACGTAACACATTAATAAACAATTGTTGCCTACTTTAGTTTTTAATCTATCCTCTGTTCCTCTGTGAATGGTTACATGTTCTCTTATAACAGTATTGTTACCTATTTCTGTGGTTGTATATTCGCCATGATATTTTAAATCTTGTGGTATTGCTGCAATTACTACCCCCGGAAAAATTTGACAGTTTTTTCCTATCCTAGCACCTGAATATATTGTAACATTAGGTCCAATTACCGTTCCTTCTCCTATTTCCACGTCATCATAAATAGTTGAAAAAGATTCTATGGTAACATTTTTACCTATTTTTGCATTAGGATGTATATTTGCTAATTTACTTATCATTCAGTTTTATCCTTTACTATTTGGGCTAACATTTCAGCTTCCATAACAACTTGTCCATTAACGTATGCTTTACCTTGCATATTAACTAACCCTCTTCTTATAGGTGATAGTAGTTTTAATTCAAACACAAGCGTATCTCCCGGTTTCACCATTTTCTTAAACTTAACTTTATCTATTTTCATAAAGTAAGTAGAGTATAAATGAGGGTCATCTACTTTACTTAGTGCAAATACACCTCCTACTTGTGCTATGGCTTCAATTTGTAATACGCCTGGAAAAACTGGATTACCCGGAAAATGACCTGTAAATTGAGGTTCATTCATTGTTATGTTTTTCATTCCAACAATTGAATCGTCAGTAATTTCTAGGACTTTATCAACCAATAAAAATGGATATCTATGGGGCAGTATTTTTTCAATGGCTTGCGTATCATAAACAGGTTCTTTGGTCAAATCAAAATGCTTACCTTGTTTGCTTTGTTTTTTTATTTGCTCTTTTAAAATTTTTGCAAAACGTACATTACCAGAATGTCCCGGTCTTGCGGCTAAAATGTGTCCTTTTATAAACCTACCCACTAAAGCTAAATCTCCAACAATATCTAATAGTTTATGTCTTGCTGGCTCATTTTCAAACTGAAGTTTAGTATGGTTTAACACCCCTATTCCTTCAACTGATATTTTCAACTCTTCTTTACCTAAAAGTTTAGCCAAACGATTTAATTCTTCTTGTTTGATATCCTCTCTTTCAACCAATACAATAGCATTGTCTAAATCTCCGCCTTTTATTAAACCATTTTTTGCCAAATATTCCAGTTCTCTTAAAAATACAAAAGTTCTGCACATTGAAATTTCACCTTTAAAATCAGAAACTTTGTACATGTGTGCATGTTGAGTTCCTAATACTGGCGAATTATAATCTACCATTACAGTTAAGCGGTATTCAGGGTCAGGAATTGCTAAAAACTCTATGCCTTTATCTAGGTCTTCCCATTTAATATTCTCGTTGAGTTCAAAATAGATTCTTTCGGCATTTTGTTCAATTATACCTGCTTTTTCTATGCCTTCAACAAAAATTTTAGAACTGCCATCCATAATTGGAATTTCTGGGGCATCAACTTCTATCAAGGCGTTATCAATTTCTAACCCATAAAGCGCTGCAAGAATATGTTCAGTAGTGTATACTTTTCCTCCATTTTGCTCTATTGTTGTTCCTCTTTCGGTTGAAACTACATTGTCAGCATCTGCTTTAATAATTGGTTTTTTTTCTAAATCAACTCTTTGAAATTTATAGCCGTGATTTTCTGGGGCTGGTTTAATAGTCATGTTTACGACTTCTCCAGTGTGTAAACCTACGCCTTTAAAATTAACTTCTGTTTTGAGGGTGCGTTGTTTATCGCTCATTATTTATTTTTTAATTCTTTTAATTCTTCTTCAAGGGTTCTGAGTCTATCCAAAATTTGAGGTAATCTTCTAAATCCCATATAAGCTTTCTTATAGTCATTAGCATCATAAGCTGGTGAACCTAGAAGAACCGTACCTTCTTTTCTAATAGATTTTGGTACACCAGACTGTGCGCCTATTAAAACACCATCTGCTAAGCTAATATGTCCAACAATGCCTACTTGACCACCAATCATCATATTTTTACCTAATTTAGCCGAACCTGCTATACCTGTTTGGGCTGCAATGACAGTATTTTCTCCAATCTCTACATTATGTCCAACTTGTACTAAGTTATCTAATTTTACGCCCTTTTTAATAATTGTTGACCCAAGTGTAGCTCTATCTATACAGGTACCTGCACCAAGTTCAACATGGTCTTCAATAATCACATTTCCTATTTGGGGTACTTTTTGATAATTGTTTTCACTGTTAGGTGCGAAACCAAAACCATCTGCACCAATCACTACCCCTGAATGAATCGTACAATGGTTTCCTATTTGTGACTCTCTGTATATATTTACACCTGAAAAAATTCTACAATCACTTCCTATTTGAGTATTATCCCCCACAAAGGTATTGGGATATATATGAGTGTTGTCACCTATCGTCACATTATCACTTATATAAACAAAACTGCCAATATAAACATTTTTACCTATAGTTGCTTTAGGTGATATGTAACTATTCTCCTCAATCTTAGGTTGCTTTTCAACCGATTGATTGTAAACCTCTAACAATTTAGCAAAACATGCATAAGCGTCATCAACTTTAATTAGTGTTGTAGAATTTTTTAAAGGCTTTTGAGGTTCAAAAGTTTTATTTACAATTACTATTGATGCTTCTGTTGTATAGATATACTCTTCATATTTTGGATTAGCTAAAAATGAAAGTGTTCCTTTTTTACCTTGCTCTATTTTAGATAAACCACTTACAATTTGAGTTTTATCGCCTTGAATATCACCTTCAAGTATCCCTGCTATTTGTTCTGCTGAAAATTCCATTTGGTCAAAATTAATAATTACAATTTATATTAGGCTATTTTGTCTTAAAAAGTTTAATTTTTTATTAACACGACATACTTAGTTAACGGCATTTTTTATAATTTAGTGAGTCAAATCTCTTTTTTTCAATCTATACACAAAGACATATCAATATTTTTTATGAAAGTAAGTATAAATAACTTATATTTGAAGCATAATGTTAAAAAAATGGTTTACATATTTAATACTATTAATCATTTGTAATGCAAATGGTCAGCAATATAATTTTAGAACTTACTCCCTGAAAGAAGGTTTATCACGTTCAGGGGTTTATTATGTACTTCAAGACGCTAAGGGTTTTTTATGGATTGGTACAGAAGGTGGTGGACTTTGCAAGTTTGATGGTTATTCATTTATAAATTATACAAGACAAGACGGCTTACCTTCTGAAAACGTAAGGTTTATTTTTGAGGATTCAAAGGGTACATTATGGTTAGGGACTGACAAGGGATTGTGTTATAAAAATGGCAATTCTTTTAAAACTATTAATACATCAGATGGATTGTGCAATGATTTTGTAAGGACCATAGATGAAGATATTAATGGAGACCTATGGATAGGCACTAGTTTTGGAATTTCAAACATAGATACAAAATCAAAAAAAATTATTTCACCAAAGTTTAATTTTAGATTACCTCACCAAAAAGTAAGAACCATACTAATAGATTCGGCAACTATTTGGATAGGTACTGACAAGGGGTTATGCAGGTTTAACAACAATCATTTTTCTGTATTAACTACTGAGTCTGGCTTGTCTAATAATTTAATTTTGAGTTTATTTAAAGACAGCAAAAATAACTTATGGATTGGTACAAAAAACGGCGTTACTAAATTATCTGGTAATAACAGAATAGAATACTGGACAGAAGTAAATGGTATTATAAACAAAAGAGTTAGAAGTATAAATGAAGACGTATATGGTAATATTTGGCTGGGTACAAAAAATGGAATCAGTATTTTTAATGGGCGTGATTTTTTAAATTTAAGTACTAAAAATGGCTTATCAAATGAAAGGATAAGATGTATAAGCCATGATTATTTTGGCAATATTTGGTTAGGCAGTTATTTTGGTGGTATAATGCGTTTCAATTATAAAGACTTTATTGCATTCAACAAAAAAGATAACTTAATTTCCAATCAAATAACTTGTATAAGTGAGGATGAAAAAGGCGATTTAATAGTAGGCTCTTATGAGGGGGTTAGTAAATTAAAAATAAGGGATAACAAGTTAATCTCCGTCAAACATGTTTCATATAAAGAAGGATTGCTAAACAATCATGTCAACTGTGTCTTAAAAGACAATAACGGGTATTATTGGTATGGTACTGACGTTGGAATTACCGTTTTAAAAAACAATACCT
>DQTE01000078.1 GCA_015662905.1 Crocinitomix sp.
ATATTTTGTAAACAGGTGAGTTAAAATGTAAACATAATTAATGTGTATAGGGTTAACATAGACAAAAAACTGTTTATAAATCAAAAAAATAAAAAGCTATAAAGTAGGATAAAAAGCATCTTCTAAATGTTCAATTTTAGTCTCGTTATCGTTTAAAATAATTGAAACAATATCAAATCTTATCTCAAGGTCAATGTCATTTTCAACAACATAAGCATTGGCAACTTTAACTATTGCTTTTTGTTTACTCTTAGTTACAGTAACTTCTGGACCAGCTAAGTATTCATTTTGTCTAGTTTTTACTTCAACAACAATTAATTCTTCACCTTGTTGGGCAATAATATCTACCTCTAGATGTTTAAATCTATAATTGGTAGCCAAAATTTTATATCCTTTTTCAATTAAAAATCTTTTCGCCAAACGTTCGCCCTTTTTACCTAATTCATTATGTTGAGCCATATTTAATTAAATAATTTGTAATTTTGACAACCAATGTAGTTATACTTATTAAACTATCAACATGAAAAATTTATTTTTATTATCTTTCTTAATAATTACATCATTCACTATTGCGCAAAGATATTCGTATAGAAAGAAACAAATTACACAACCAGGTAGCATGTATTTTTATTGGGGATACAACCGTTCTATTTATGCTAAAAGTAGTATAAATTTTGTGGGAGACAATTACAATTTTACAATTCATAAAGCCACAGCAGACGATAGACCTTCAACAGATATTAGCACATATTTTAACATCACTACAATTTCAGTTCCGCAATTTAATATAAGAATGGGTTGGTATAGAAATAATAAATGGGATTTTTCTTTTGGTTATGACCACATGAAATATGTAATGACGAATGGTCAAGAAGCAAAATTAACAGGCTTTATACCAGCGTCAGAAAATCAATATTTGAACGGTGTTTTTAATGGTGAATATTACGTTATTACCGATAAAGCAATTCATTATGAAAACACCAATGGACTAAATTATATTTCATTTCAAATCAACTATAATCACTTATTTTATCGCACCAGAGAACGCCAATTTGCTATACGTGGGAGATTAGGTTTAGGATTAGGCGCTGTAGTTACACAAACAGACTTTAATTGGAACGGGAAAGAATATCATACAGAGTTTAAATTATCTGGGTACGGCGCATCTATTCACACAGGGCTTAGATTTGAATTTTTTAATCGATTTTTTGCACAATCAAATTGGTCAACTGGTTTAATAAATTTACCACAATTACAAACCATAGCAAATACAAACAACTATGCCAAGCAAAAAGTAGTGTATGCCGATTGGCAACTTGTGGCGGGAGTGTTTTGGTATTTAAAATTTAAAAATGGGTGTGATTCTTGCCCTGATTGGCATTAAAATTTGGTTTTATGTTAATAGATACACACACACACCTTTATACAGAACAATTCAATAAGGACAGAGATAAGGTCATTCAAAATGCTATTGATGCTGGTGTGGAAAAATTTTTTCTACCCAATATTGATCTTGATTCTATTGATGGTATGCATCAGTTAGTAAAAAAATACCCAAATAACTGTTATGCCATGATGGGACTTCATCCATCGTCTGTTGATGCTAATTATAAAGAAGTGTTAGACAAAATGAAATCATTTTTAGATGATAATAATTACATAGCCGTTGGAGAGATAGGAATGGATTTGTATTGGGACAAAACATTTATAAATGAACAAGCAGATGCTCTAAAAATTCAAATTCAATGGGCAAAAGAAAAAAAACTACCAATTGTTATCCATGTGCGTGATGCTTTTGATGAAATATTTGAAGTAATAGACCCATTAAATGACAAGAATTTGTTTGGGGTGTTTCATTGTTTTACTGGAAACATTGACCAAGCACACAAAATTATAAACTATGGAGGATTTAAGTTAGGCATAGGCGGAGTGCTCACGTTTAAAAATTCAGGGTTAGATAAAGTAGTGTCTCAAATAGACTTAAAACATTTAGTGCTTGAAACAGATTCACCCTACTTGGCGCCTGCACCACACAGGGGAAAAAGAAACGAAAGCAGTTATGTAAATATAGTGGCAGACAAATTAGTAGATGTTTTACAAAAAGATAGACAAATTATAATAGAAGAAACTACAAAAAATGTACAACAAATATTTAAACAACTTCACTAACAAAGTACCGTTAAATAAATCATGCCTACACATTACATAATTTGTAACCATAGGTTAATAGTTAATTTATAAACTTGTAATTGCAATATGAGTCAACACTCAAAAATTTTATTAATTTACACAGGGGGTACAATAGGAATGATGAATGACCCCAAAACAGGAAGGTTAAAAACGTTTGATTTTGAAAACTTATACAAACACATTCCTGAATTAAAACAATTCAAATATTCCATAGATGTTGACTCAATAAAAAACCCAATAGATTCATCAGAAATGAATGTTTCAAACTGGGCAGATATTGCAAGTACGATCTTTGACAATTATAATAATTATGACGGGTTTGTTATCCTTCATGGCACAGACACCATGGCTTTTACAGCTTCTGCACTAAGTTTTATGTTACAAGGGTTAAAAAAACCAGTTATTTTTACAGGCTCACAATTACCCATAGGAAAAATTAGAACTGACGGAAAAGAAAATTTAATCACAGCCATAGAAATTGCGGGGTTAAAAAATGATAAAGGAGAAGGCTTAATTCAAGAAGTAGCCATTTATTTTGAATATTCTCTTTATAGAGGAAATAGAGCATCAAAAGTAAGTGCTAATCATTTTGAAGCCTTTGATTCACCAAACTTTTTGCCTCTTGCAGTTGCTGGTGTTGATATTGAGTTTAATTATAACAATTTTTTTAAAACAAATAAGCATAAGCTGGAGTTATTTACAGATTTTAACACAGACATTGCACTGTTAAAACTCTATCCTTCAATGCCCATTAGTTTAATTGACGACATTTTAAATCTACAGAAATATAAAGCTGTAATTATTGAAGCGTTTGGTAGTGGAAACAGCTTTTTCAATAAATCATTTTATGAAAAATTAAATGCGTTTACATCTAAAAATGGTATAGTTATAATCATTACACAATGCACTAAAGGCTTGGTAAAAATAGGCAAATATGAAAGCAGTAAACTTTTTATTGAATGTGATGCAATAAATGGTAAAGACTGTACTACAGAGGCAGTTATAACCAAAACAATGTATGCCTTGGGTAAGTTTAAAAGAAAAAATGAACGTATTGATTTTTTAAGTAAAAGTTGTGTAGGAGAACAAACAGATTGATTTAAAAAAATATAATTTGTTAAAAAAAGTGTGTATTTTTATAAAAATTTGTACATTAGCACACGTTTTTTTGATAGAAAACGTAAAATAAAATAGAAAGTAAACAATAATTCAAATTAAAAAAAAATGAAAAAAGTATTATCGTTAGTAGGAGTTTTTGGAACAACAGCAATGTTATTTGCCCAACAAAAAGTTGTGCAAGAAGTACCGGAAGAAAACTTTATTTATGTATTAAGAGAAAGATTTATAGAAGGTGGTGCCGAGTTTATGGGCATTGTATTAGCCTGTTTGATTTTCGGTTTAGCCTTAGTTATAGAAAGAATTGTTTATTTGAACTTAGCTACAACAAACACTAAAAAATTAGTTGAAAAAGTTGATGAAGCCCTTAAATCTGGAGGCGTAGAAGCAGCAAAAGAGGTTTGTAGAAACACAAGAGGACCAGTAGCATCAATTTTTTATCAAGGTTTAGATAGAGCTGATGAAGGAATTGATATGGTTGAAAAATCAGTAGTATCTTATGGAGGTGTTCAAATGGGGCTTTTAGAAAAAGGAATGTCTTGGATACAATTATTTATCTCTTTAGCACCAATGTTAGGGTTTATGGGTACTGTAATTGGTATGATTCAGGCTTTTGATACTATTGAGGCAAATGGAGGTGTACAAGCAGACCAAATTGCAGGAGATATTAAAGTGGCATTATTAACAACCGTGTTTGGTTTGATTGTGGCTATTATATTACAAGTATTTTACAATTATTTAATTGCAAAAATTGATAGTATTGTTAATGATATGGAGGACGCCTCAATTTCGTTAATTGATGTATTATTAAAAAACGGAGTTGCTAAGGCGTAATTTCGTTTGATTTTAAATATAATTTACAAATTATGGATAATAAAATAATATCTATTGCTTTAAAAGGGCTTATGGCTTTACTTCTAGTGATAGGAGTAGTGCTAATTTGGAACGCACTTTCTTATAGTAATAATGGAGACGTTAATAAAAACCAAGAGTTTTATAAATTAACGTACAAGCCTTCTGAGAATGCGCTTAAAACTGAGGAAGAAACTGTTGTGTATTATGATTTTGTTTTGGATCATGACAAACCAGCTGTTTATGACCTAACAAATCACAAAACATATCAATATGAAGCATTTATTAACTCTAACATGAAAGATAAAAAAGATATGGGAGAGTTTAAAGATGAGGATGTTGACCCAGTATTATTGGATCAGTTCAACCTTCAACAATCTACGGGTACAGTAATTACCTATGCTAAGTGGGTAATGATACTTGGATTGGTTTTAATAGCTATATTTACTTTGTTAAATTTTGTACAAAACCCAAAACGCTTTATTCCATCATTAATAGGTATGGGTGTGTTGGCAATATTGTTTTTTATAGCCTACTCAGTAGCGCCAACAGAGGCTGAACCAGGTTCAAAAGTTTTACAATTAGGAACATACTCACCTGAAAGTTACCACTGGACAGGAACAGGCATATCGTTGTTTTTTATCTTATTATTTACATCAATAGGGTTAATGGTTGTAGGGTCTGTTTTAGGATTATTCCGTTACCTTTTAAAATAAATAAGCTATGGCAAGAAGAGAATTAGAAGAAATTAATGCTGGGTCAATGGCCGATATAGCCTTCTTGCTTTTAATATTTTTCATTGTTACAACTACAATGGATTTAGAAGCAGGAATTCCTCAGACACTTCCAATGAAAATTACGGTGGAAGGAATTGAGATGCCACCAGTTCATGACAGAGATGTGTTGTCAATCAAAGTAAATGCAAATGATCAGTTATTAGTTGAAGATGAGTTGAAAGAAATAGAAGACTTAGAACAAATTGTAACAGATTATTTTTCTGCCAATATGTATTCTGAAACGGATGATAAGTGGGCGCAATATTTTACTTATACAAAAGAACAGTGTAAAGCTGAAATTCAAAAGGCAAAAGCTAGGGTAGAAGAAGCAGAAGCTAACCAAGATCCTAATTTGTTAGTCATTAAATCTAACTTGATAAAGTGGGAAAAACGATTGGCTGTTTGTGAAGCAATGCCTGATAAAAAATATCGTGAGATAAATGAGACAGCTGTAATTCAGTTAAAGCAAAAAGCAGGTTCATCTTATGGTAATTATATTGCAATTAAAAATGAAATTGGTAAAGTAATTAACAAGTTACGTGATGAAAAAGCCAAAGAATTGTTTAATGGCCTTGACTATAAAACTATTTTGGAGAATCAAGATGATGAGGATATGAGAGAAAAAATGAAAATTTTAAAAGTTCTCGTTCCTGAAAAAATTATTGAACCACCAATTAAAAATTAATTAAAGATGTCAAAATTTAGAAAAGAAGGAAAAAGGTCGCAGCCACCAATTAATACGGCAGCCCTTCCAGATATTGTATTTATGCTTCTATTCTTCTTTATGGTGGCAACAAGACCAAAAGAAAAAGAACCACAAGGAGTAGAAATTGAAATTCCTGGAGCAGCTATAGCTATTGAATTGAATAAAGATGATGAAACTGATTACATTTGGGCGGGTTACCCGGTAAATGCTGCCGATAATGCTTTGGTAGAAGTGTTTTTAGATGATCAGTTAACACCAGACTTTTCTACAGCCATTGGTAAGTGGAAACTTGCTAATAAGCCAGAAGGAATGGAGATAGGAGATGTAATTACAATTTTAAAAATTGATGATGATGTAAACATGAAAACCGTTTACGACATTAAGGAAGCGTTAAGAGACCCAAGAGTAGAAGCTTATAAAATCAACTATTCTACAAAAAATAACAAATAAAACTTGAGTATTGTTTAAAAAAAGCATC
>DQTE01000073.1 GCA_015662905.1 Crocinitomix sp.
ATCTGTAATAAATTGTTATATGAGGCATATAGCTTGGTGTGCGTACAGGGTGAGAATATTCGTTGTACATACGTATAATTATTTGAGCTGTTAAAACACCCATTAAGCGTGCATCTTTACTTGTTCTAATTAGAAAATTAGGAATAATGTTTGCTTCAAACATAAGGGGCTCAATGTTTCCAATGTCAGTAGGGCTTGTTATATAGCTGTTGCCTTGGTTTACTTGAATAATTGTGCTTAAATCAATCTTAGTTGCCAAATTGTTTTTTGCAGGATTACTTTGAGCTGATACAATAAGAAATAAACTCTTAATAAGTAAAATTATTAAAGTTAGTTTTTTGCTCATATCAAACTGTTTTTTTTAATATTTAATGGCTTTCAATTGATTTATTCTTATGCTTTGAAATAGCCGGTTAGGCTTATACATAATATGCTTTAGCAAAACCGGCTTTGTTAAAAAACTATATACCTCTCATCATCATTCGCTCGGTAAATTTTGATGCAGGAACACCTGTATTTATGGATATATTGCTTAGTTTTATAATGGTTTTATGATTGTTCTGAACATTTTTCATTTCAGAATGTGTGATTATCCAGAAACCGGATATTTTTTTCACTTCTTTAATACTTAGTATTTTCAATAATTCACCATCTTCATCATAAAATTCTTTTTTCACACCTACAAAATTGTCTTTACGTATCCATGTAATAGTTTTTGAGTACATATAATCCTCGTCTTTTGAAACACTTTGTACTACATAGCATTTTATCCCGTTTATGGTTTCTTCTCTCAATAATTTATGTACATCGGCATCTAATTTACGATCGCCTAAATCATCGTAAGTAAAGTCAGAACCCATAAAATAGTCACTTTTGCTATCGCTGGATATACGTTTTACTCTTTTTAAGGCAGGCAAATATATCCATTGGTCGTCTTCTTTATTTTCATCATCATAAGACCAATTCATAAAAGATGTATTTTTTACATCGGCAGGAGACATAAAAAACATGATGCTTTTTTCAACCGTTCCAAAATCTTTTGTGTACTGCTGAATTTTGCGTACACGTGTTTGTCCGCTTTTATTAATAAGCGTCATTGTTAATTGTGATGTTTGATCCTCTCCTGAGGGTAAATTATAAGCTTTTTTTACAATTTCCCGTCCTGATAACTGAGCATTTGCTCCTGTACTTGCCAATATAAAAATGGCAAGGATTATTAAACTCTTCATTGTTTTCATTGTTCTTAATTTTTAAATTAAACTTGATATTATTTATTATTTTTCTTTTTAAAATATACATTGCTTTGATACAGAAGTACCAGCATAATTGTTAATGTTCCAACAAAACTGGTAAACATATTGAGCGATACCAAAGCACCTAATTCTCTGTTTGGTGGAAATACCGAAAACAGGAGTACTAAAAATCCGGCGATTACCACAATAGCATTGTAAATGATAGCACGTCCGGAATGAGCCATTGTTTTCTGGGCGGTAACCATTTTGTTTGCAGCACCGATGGCATTGTGTCGGTATTGTTCTAAGAAATGAACGGCATAATCAATTCCTATACCAATGGCTATACTTGATAATAAAGCAGTTGTTGTGTTTAAAGGTATGTCTAAAAAACCCATTACACCGAAACTTATTACAGCTGTAACAATAATTGGCACTGAACCGATTAAACCGATACTTAATTTTCTAAACATAAGAGAAAGCAGTACAACAATTATAATCAGAGATAAAACCAAACTTCTAATTTGTCCTTCAAGAATTAAATCGGTAAATACCAAACCTTTGTATCCGCTACCGGCATAATTCAAATCAATTCCCAGTTTTTTAAAATCATCTTTGTAAGTTTTTATAATCGCCAAGGTAGCATTCATTGCTTTTGAGTTATCGCTTTTTAGTTGAAAAGTAACATTGGCTTTTTCATAATCATAATCAACTACTTTGTTTAAGTTTTCAGGATCGCCAGACATTTCATAAAGAAGAAGATATTGGGCAATCATGTTTTGATTATCCGGTATGGTATTATACGCTTCTTTATCAGCATTCATTACTTTATTCATTCTACGGATATAGTCAGCCAGTGAGAATGTATTTCCGACCACTTCTAAACTGTCATTTACTGCCTTTTGCATTTTATCGACCAGTTGTAGAACTTCAGGACGTTTGAAAGCATCTTTTTGACCTTCGGCATCAAGTATCAGGTTTAATGTACTGGTTCCTCCAAAGTGTTCGTTGATGAATTTATCTGTTTGGACAATCTCACTGTCTTTTTCAAATTTTTCCAAAAAACTTGAATTAATCCAAATTTTTTGCATGCCGATGATAGATAGTATTACAATAACAATTGTTCCAAAGATTGATATGTATTTTTTTTCAATAACCCATTTTGCAAATGAATTGGCAAGTTTTGAATGAGAATGTCCGCCTTTATCTTCTGTGTGATCAATGGGTTTTGCTTTTGGTAGCCCAAAAATCATGATTCCTGCCGGTAAGAATACCAATGAGAATACCATTGCCATCATTACGCCAAAAGCTGTAAATATGCCAAAATATTTAACCGGATACACTTGTGATGTTAGCAATGAAATAAAGCCTACTGCTGTGGTTACAGATGTCATAATAACAGGTTTCCACATATATTTCAGCATATCTTTCGTGGCTTCTTTTTTTGTCGCTTTCGGATGATGATTTATATAAACTTGTAAATGACTGTATAGGTGTATTCCATCAGCTACCCCTATGGCAATTAACATAACGGGGATCATTGTAGATACTGCATATATGGGAATGTTCACTGTGGCCATTAAACCAAATGCCCATATTGTTGAAAGAAATACTACGCCAAGTGTGATTAAAGTGCCTTTTAAACTGCGTAATGTTATAAATAACACAATGAATATTACTAAAATAACAATGGGTACCATTCTTTTCATATCAGCAGGACCTAAAAGTGCCATTGTTCCCTCTACAATAGGACGACCTGCAACGTAAATTTTAATATCATCGGTCTCGGAGGCTTTTGCAGTTTTTAAAATATGATTGTAAAAATCTTGTGTAAAAACGTCATCGCCAATTTCAGCAATAATAACTGTAACCGTTGTGTCATAAGATACCAATCGTCCGAATACCATCTCGTTGTTGAGAACGTTTTCTTTTAATTTTTTTAATTTTTCAGACGATTTTGGGACGCGTTTATAAAATGCTTTTACGTCCATTCCGTCTTCAGTCCCGATTATATTATCGGCAGTGTATAATGATGTAACATCATCTTTTTCTATTTCTTTAAATTTTTGAAAACGTTTGGTGAGTTTCTTTAAAGTATCCAATGTTTCACTGTTAAAAACACCTTTTTTGTTTTCCAGTGCGATAATAATACCATCTTTGATATTAAACCAACTTTCTGCTTTATCACTGTAAATAAATGCAGGATGATCTTGTGGCATATATTTGTCGAGGTTTGTTTCCATACGGGTATTATCTTTCATCTCAATGACAAAATATACCGATATGGCAAAAATAACCAGCATGCTTATCCAAGCGTAATTCAATAATTTGTTTAATAATTTTTCCATTTCACTGTGTTTAATAGTTAATCTTAACTAACTTTATTTATAAAAAAATTTAAGGTATTAATAGTATTTTTAAAGCATTTACTATGTTTCTACTTTCCTCTTTCAAATGCTTGTGTTGATTTTTTAAATCCCAATGTTTTATCATAAAACGTAAAGTACCTATTATTATCGTTGCTAAAATTTTATGTTCAATGTCTGTTCTGAATTCATTATTATTTTGTCCTTCTAAAATTATATTTTCAATGGTTTTAACTTTTGCTTCCATTATCTCGACAATTTTATTTTTCAGAACTTCTTCATTTTTGAATACTTCTTCTGAAAAAACAACCGATATATGTGATGGCTCATCAATAAATATTTCAACAATTTTTAAGAACATAAATTCAATTTTTGCCATTGCAGTGTCTAATTGATTTATGACAGTGTCCATAAAAGATGACATTTCCTCAAAATTTTTTAGAATTGCCAACAGAATATCTGTTTTGCTTTCAAAATGACGATATATTGCCGGCTCCGAAATACCAATTTCTTTTGACAAGTTTTTAATAGTTAATCCTTGAATACCTTTTGTAGCAATCAAATTTATCGATGTTTCAATTATTTCAGCCTGTCTTTCTGTCAACATTACGAGTTTTTATTTTCTAATTACAGCACAAAGATAGTTAGTATTTACTAACATGCAAATTTTTTAAGTTTTTTTAACATTTTAATATTGTCAGTGCTTGAGCAAAAAGAGGGTTTTGCACATTAGAGAGGTGTTGAGGTGATTTGCACAAAGCTTATGAGTGCTCAAAGACAGCTTGGTTTAGAACTTTGTTTTATCGCTGTGTGTCTGATTTTGTCCTGCAACAGGAATTAATGTATTATATCGATTGTGCATCAAAATTTCCGGTAAGTTTTATTATCATTCATTTATCGGCTTTGATTCTACATCGGCATTATACATGAAATCTTGCTTTTAAAATGATATTGTTTATTAAAAATATATTGCTTTTATTAGTTGTAATGCAAACAATTAATATAAATGCGTTAAAATACTCTTAGTAAATCCGGGCATTGTATTTTTTTAACTCTTTTGCTAATTTTCGAGCACCGGGAGACACTTTTTCAAGCAATGCCCAAAAATATTTACCGTGATTTTTTTCTATTGTATGGCATAGTTCATGCAAAATAACATAATCAATCAAATATTCAGGCAGGCGCATCAAATGAAGACTTAAAC
>DQTE01000083.1 GCA_015662905.1 Crocinitomix sp.
AAATAATAAATACTAATTAACTGGTCTTTAGGATTAAAAGCCGATATTTGAAGAAAATCATTGATATAAAATAAAGATTCTAACTCAATTTCAATATCCATTTCTTCTTTAAACTCTCGTTTTAGGGCATCCCCTATCCCCTCTCCTTTTTCAAGACCTCCTCCCACAAACTTTGTCATTTTAACATCACTTCTCAATTCATCTGTTAATAAAACATCACCATTTGAATGGGTTAAAATTCCGTACACACGAATATTAAAATTTTGTATAGACATTTTACAAAGTTTATTTATATTTATGCCTTAAAATTAATACAAAAACTTTTAAGGTTATGGCAATTAATCCCAAATTATTAGAATTCAACAAAAATGATGATGCAATGCGCTTACTTATATCAGAAATGGAGCATAAGTTAGAAAATATTTATTTAGGGGGAGGTAAAAAAAATATAGATAAGCAACACAGTAAAGGAAAATTAACAGCAAGAGAACGTATTGATTATTTAGTAGATAAAGGAACGGAAACAATTGAAATAGGAGCATTTGTAGGTGATGAAATGTATAAAGAATATGGAGGCTGCCCATCTGGAGGTGTTGTTATAAAAATTGGTTACGTGAGTGGCAAACAGTGTATTATTGTTGCCAATGATGCTACAGTAAAAGCTGGTGCTTGGTTTCCTATTACTGCCAAAAAGAATTTAAGGGCTCAAGAAATAGCTATGGATAACAATCTGCCAATTATCTATTTAGTTGATAGTGCCGGTGTGTTTCTGCCTTTGCAAGATGAAATTTTTCCTGACAAAGAACATTTTGGTAGAATTTTTAGGAATAATGCCATTATGTCTTCAAGAGGTATAACACAAATTGCCGCTGTAATGGGTAGTTGTGTTGCAGGAGGTGCTTATTTGCCCATAATGTCAGATGAATCTTTAATTGTTGATAAAACAGGGACTATATTTTTAGCAGGTTCTTACTTAGTTAAAGCAGCTATTGGTGAAACCATAGATAATGAAACACTTGGTGGCGCAACTACCCAAACAGCTATTAGCGGAGTTTGCGATTATAAAGCAAAAGACGATAAGGATTGTCTTGATACTATTAGAGATTTAATGGATAAAATTGGTGAAACAGAAAAGGCAGGATTTGATAGAAAAGAACCTAAATTGCCAAAAAAAGACATAAAGGGAGTATATGGTGCTTTTCCAAAAGATAGAGCTAAACCTTATAACATTAAGGAGATTATAAAGTATTTAGTTGATGATTCAAAATTTACCGAATACAAAGCAGATTACGGAAAAACCATTGTATGTGGTTATGCAAGAATAGACGGTTGGAGTGTTGGAATTGTAGCAAATCAAAGAGAAATGGTTAAAAACGCCAAAGGAGAGTTACAATTTGGGGGAGTTATTTACAATGATTCTGCCGACAAAGCGGCAAGGTTTATAATGGTTTGTAATCAGAAAAATATACCGTTGGTGTTTTTGCAGGATGTAACTGGTTTTATGGTAGGTTCTAAGTCAGAGCATTCAGGCATTATTAAAGATGGCGCAAAATTAGTTTCTGCAATGTCAAACTCTGTAGTTCCAAAATTTACCGTTGTAATGGGCAACTCTTATGGTGCAGGAAATTATGCAATGTGTGGTAAAGCCTACGATCCACGTTTAATTGTAGCTTGGCCTACGGCAGAATTGGCTGTAATGAGTGGTGCAGCAGCGGCAAAAACTTTACTACAAATTGAAGTAGCTTCTTTAAAAAAGAAAGGTGAAAAAATTACAGAAAAAGACGAAAAAGAATTATTCAATAAAATAAAATCACGTTACGATAGACAAATATCGCCTTATTATGCAGCTGCAAGGCTTTGGTATGATACCATTATTGACCCTGTGGATACGCGTAAAGTCATTTCTATGGGAATTGAAATGGCAAATCATAAAAAAATAACAGAACGATACAATGTTGGCGCTATTCAAACGTGATAGAAGCGAAAAAATTGGATATTAAAAAAACATTGATGTCTGGCAAATAGGTTTGTTTTGTAGTGGCTACTTTCCAATACAAAAATTGGCAAAGATATTACCTAATAATTCGTCATTTGATACGCTCCCTGTAATCTCGCCTAAATGTTCAAGAATTTCTCTAATGTCCATTGCTAAAAAATCTCCTGTTATTTGATTTTGAAGCCCCTGCTCTACTTTTTCAATTGCCATATAGCTTTTGTTTAAAGCTTCATAATGTCTAACATTTGTAACTATACTTTGGTTTTCATCTATTTGATTCAAATGTGTGAAGGCTACCAATTTATCCTTTAATAATTCAATGCTTTTATTTTGTTTGGCCGAAATACCAATAAAATCAAGGTCAGAATTACTAAAAGTTGATAATTTATCATCTGATACAATGTCTAATTTGTTAGCAACAACAATTCGCTTAACTGTTTTAGGTAAAGTTGATAAGTCTTTAAGTACATCATCAATATTTAACTCGTTCATATCAAATAAATAGATATATACAAATGATTTTTTTAACTCTTTTAATGCTTTTTCTACGCCTATTTTTTCAATTTCGTCTGTGGTCTGTCTTAATCCTGCTGTATCAATAAATCTAAATTCAACACCATTAATTACAACCTTTTCTTCAATAGTATCACGTGTTGTACCAGCTATTTGGCTTACAATGGCACGGTCATCATTTAAAATTGCGTTTAAAAGCGTAGATTTACCTGCATTTGGTCGCCCAATAATAGCAACAGGGACACCATTTTTAATTACATTACCTAATTTAAAAGAATCTAATAATGACTTAATTTTTAGCTTAATCTCATTGATTAAGTTTTCCAATTGAGAGCGGTCAGCAAATTCTACATCTTCCTCTGAAAAATCCAACTCTAACTCTATTAAAGAAGCAAAATCTAATAATTGTTGTCTTAATGATTGCAAATCGGAACTAAATCCACCACGCATTTGATTAAGTGCTACTTGGTGCTGAATTTTTGAAGTTGAGGCTATTAAATCGGCAATTGCTTCTGTTTGCGAGAGGTCCATTTTACCATTTATAAACGCCCTCATTGAAAATTCACCGGCTTTTGCCATTCTAACCCCTTTTTTTAACAAAAGGTGTATAATTTCTTGTTGAATATAAGGTGAAGCGTGACAAGAAATTTCAACGCTATCCTCACCTGTAAAAGATTTAGGATTTTTAAAAATAGTAACCAATGCTTCATCAATGATCTCTTGTCCGTTTTTTATCAACCCAAAATGCGCCGTGTGAGAGTCTTTATCAATTAATGGTTTTGAAAAAATATCTTCTACAACTTTAATGGCATTATTTCCTGATACTCTAATAATAGCAATAGCCCCTATTCCATTGGCTGTAGCTAAAGCACAAATTGTATCTTGTTCTATATTGTGTTTCATTATAAATTGCAAATATAGTTAATATTTATAACGCCTTTAGGAATGTATCAACAAAAGCAAAACCAATTTGTAACAAGAATTACATTTATCATAAAAAAATGAATTATTTTTGCTAAAAATTTTAAACAATGAAATACAATCTGAGCGAAATAACTGACGTAATTAAAAATAGAAGAACAATTTACCCAGAGTTTTACTCTGATAGAAAAGTACACAAAGAACAAATAGAAAAGTTGTTAAACAATGCCATTTGGGCGCCTACACACGGCTTAACTCAACCTTGGCAATTTAAAGTTTTTATGGATGGTGGCTTAAAAAAATTATCTGATTTTTTATCTTCTAAATATAAAGAGGTTTCAGGTGAAAACTTTAGCGAAATGAAATTCAATAAGCTTAAAAATAGACCTTTATTAGCAAGTGCAGTTATAGCTGTTTCATTAAAAAGAGATAAAAAAGAAAAGATAAACGAAATTGAAGAGATTGAAGCGGTAGCTTGTGCCATTCAAAATATGCACTTAACTTGTACCGCTTGGGGATTAGGTGCTTTTTGGGCATCACCTGCTTTAATTTACAAACCGTTTATGAATAAATTTTTAGGCTTAGGTGAAAAAGATAAATGCTTGGCGTTATTCTACATTGGTTATCCAAAAGATAACTTTGAATGGCCTAAAAGCCACAGAAAACCAATTGAATACTATACAGAATGGGTAGAAGAATAGGTACTTTAGGATTGGTAAACTATAAAGACCACCCTACCGATAACAGGTATGTAGTTTTTAACTTTAACAGTAAAGCTGAAGCTGATCATTTTGAAAGTTTATTAAACGAAAAAAAAATAAATTACGAGTCAGATACTGAACAAGTTGAAGATAAACCTGTTGTAAATTTATTTCCTTCCACAGGAAAAATGTTAACTATGTATTTATTTGCGATTAATAAAAGAGATTTTAATAAAACCCAAAAATTAAATTATTTAACGACTGCAAAATTCAGACAACCCTCAATTAAAAACAAATACCTTAGAATTGGATTGTTATTTTTCTTTTTTTTAATGTTAACCTTAGGTATCATCAGTTACTATATGGTAGAGAAACAGTAATTAATTTC
>DQTE01000214.1 GCA_015662905.1 Crocinitomix sp.
TGCCATTAATCATATCATATCTGGTAATAATATTATGTTTTCCGTTATTCAATTTTACCAAAACTGCTGGTATTTGAGGATTAAAAAGTTTTTTAATCACCTCAATGTTTTCATTTTCAGGCACAATAGGTAACGGTTTTTGCATTATTTCAGCTAAAGGTGTATCTAATATTTTTGGGTTATCTAACAAGGCTTGAAATAAGGTTTTATCATCTACGTGTCCAACATAACCGCCGTCTCTTGTTACCGGAATTTGAGAAATATTATAATCTTTCATTTTGGCTATGGCGTGAGACACCAACTCTTCACTTGCACACTCAACCAATCCTTTATCTATATGAGATGCAATTAATTCCTTTGCTGTTTTATGTACTTCATCTAAAAACCCTCTTTCTCTCATCCAATCATCATTAAACATTTTGCCTACATATCTACTTCCGTGGTCGTGAAAAAGAACAACTACCACGTCTCCCTCTTTAAATTTATCTTTAATTTGCATTAAACCTGCAACAGCTGAACCTGCCGAATTACCAACAAAAATACCTTCTTCACGTGCCAAACGTCTTGTCATAACGGCGGCATCTTTGTCTGTTACTTTTTCAAAATAATCAATTAGAGAGAAATCAACATTTTTTGGTAGAATATCTTCACCTATCCCTTCGGTAATGTACGGGTAAATTTCATTTTCATCAAAAATACCTGTTTCGTGATATTTTTTAAATACCGAGCCATACGTATCTATTCCAATGGCTTGTACGTTTGGATTTTGTTCTTTTAAGTATTTACTAACACCAGATATGGTTCCACCTGTACCAACTCCAACTACAAAATGCGTTATTTTTCCCTCTGTTTGTTCCCAAATTTCGGGGCCTGTTTGCTCATAATGTGCTAAGGTATTTGAGGGATTGTCATATTGGTTTACATACCAAGAATTTGGTGTTTCTTCTGCCAATCTTTTTGACACAGAGTAGTATGAACGTGGATCATCAGGTTCTACAGCGGTTGGACAAACTACTACTTCTGCCCCTACAGCACGCAAAATATCCATTTTTTCTTTGGACTGTTTATCAGACAATACGCAAATTAATTTATACCCTTTTAATATACAAGCTAACGCAAGTCCCATACCTGTATTACCTGAAGTCCCTTCAATGATAGTACCTCCGGGTTTTATCAGCCCTTGTTTTTCGGCATCTTCAACCATTTTTAAAGCCATGCGGTCTTTTACTGAATTTCCAGGATTAGTGGTTTCTATTTTGGCCAATACTAAAGCTTTGCAACCTTTTGTTACACTGTTTAATTTAACTAATGGTGTATTACCAATAGTTTCCATTATATTTTTATAGTATTTCATTATTTTTTTATTAATTGTTCATTAGTTTTTTGTATCTCACTCTTTTTGGCCCTGTATCTCCCAGTCTCTTAATTTTGTTTTCTTCATATTCAGAGTAGCCACCTTCAAACCAATACACTTGAGAGTCATTTTCAAACGCAAGGATATGCGTACAAATTCTGTCTAAAAACCAACGGTCGTGAGAGATAACTACAGCACAGCCTGCAAAGTTTTCAATTCCTTCTTCTAAAGCACGAATGGTGTTTACATCTAGGTCATTAGTAGGCTCATCTAAAAGTAAAACATTTGCTTCTTGTTTTAATGCCATTGCCAAATGTAAACGGTTTCTTTCGCCCCCTGATAACGTCCCTATTTTTTTATTTTGATCTGATCCTGCAAAGTTGAACTTGCTTAAATATGCTCTTGAGTTTATCTTTTGATTCCCTACTTCTATCCATTCATATCCTCCACAAACTACTTCATATATAGATTTTTCGGGGTTCATATCTTTGTGGTTTTGATCTACATAGGCTATTTTAACAGTCTCTCCTACTTTAAACTCTCCTTTATCAGGTTGAAGTTCTTTCATTATCATTTTAAAGATAGTAGTTTTACCTGCCCCATTTGGACCTATTATACCAACTACTCCTGCTGGTGGCAAATTAAAATTCAAATCGTCATAAAGTACCTTGTCACCAAAGGTTTTTGCTACGTGTATGGCTTCAATAACATTATTACCTAAGCGTGGACCATTAGGTATTGGTAGTTCTAGCGTAGCTTCTTTCTCTTTAATATCCTCACTCAATAGTTTTTCGTAGTTGGCTATACGCGCTTTATTTTTTGCGCGTCTTCCTTTAGGATTCATTCTTACCCACTCCAACTCTCGTTGTAATACTTTTTGACGTTTTGAGGCAGTTTTTTCTTCTTGTTGTAAGCGTTTTGTTTTTTGTTCTAACCAAGATGAATAATTTCCTTTCCAAGGTATACCTTCACCTCTATCTAATTCCAAAATCCACCCTGCTACATTATCTAAGAAATAACGGTCGTGGGTTATAGCTATAATTGTTCCTTTGTATTGTTTTAAATGTTGTTCCAGCCAGTGCACCGATTCTGCGTCAAGGTGGTTAGTAGGTTCATCTAACAATAAAACATCAGGGTTTTGAAGTAATAGACGACACAAAGCCACTCGTCTTTTTTCACCTCCCGATAGCGTACCAATTTTTTGTTCTTCTGGTGGACAACGTAAGGCGTCCATTGCTCTTTCCAATTGAGAGTCTAACTCCCAAGCGTTAAGGGCATCAATTTTATCCTGTACTTCACCTTGTCTTTGAATGAGTTTTTCCATTTTATCAGGATCGTTCATAATTTCCTCATCCATAAACCCGTTATTTATTTCCTCAAATTCAGCTAGTAAATTAATGGTATCTTGTACCCCTTCTTTTACAATTTCAATCACTGTTTTATCGTTATCTAAAATAGGTTCTTGTGGCAAATATCCAATACTGTGTTCTTTTGAAAAAACGACATCACCTTGAAAGTCTTTGTCTAATCCAGCAATAATTTTTAATACTGTTGATTTTCCAGAGCCATTCATTCCAATTACACCAATTTTGGCACCGTAAAAGAATGATAGATAGATGTTTTTAATAATTACTTTGCCTTGAGGGGTTGTTTTAGACACCCTCTCCATTGAAAAAATGATTTTTTTATCGTCTGCCATTTTTATTAGATTTCTTTAAATGAATTAGCCATATATTTAGTGTGTTTTGAAAATAATCTTTCATCTGTAATAAACGACCAAGCATATATTGTATAAAAAGATTTGTCCGATTCATATACTGTAACAGAACTGTACATTTCTATACCTACTTCTGCTAACACACCTACAACTCTATAATGGTAAGCTGGTATGCCATTGATTTCTTCAGTAGTTTTATTTAATAACTCAACGGATGGATTAGTAAAAGCCTGAGCGAACATATCTACAACTAACTCTCCATAATATTCGTGAGTTAACTCAACATCAAGATGATAAGATTCAATTTCTTTTTTAGTTTCATAAATTACCATTAGATATCTTTCTAATAAAGAATCACCAGCTGTATAGGCCGCATCAGGATTTCCTAAGTCCATTTCTTTCATATAAGTTGGAACTTCAATGGTAAACATATCGTCCACATTAACAGTATTGTATTTGGTTTTTGTTTGACAAGATGACAAAACAATTAAGGCTAATAAAATGGTTAAAATTAAGTTTCTGTTTTTCATCTGTTTTTGTTTACAATTCTTTAAAAGAAGTTGTCATTTTTAGCATCTCTTCTTTATGTTTATTCATATATTCTTGTAGCGTCCAAGTTAAAATTTGGTAAAACCCTTTATCTGTTTCAAAAACGCCAATTTGATAATAGACCAAATATTCATCTAATCTGCCCAAAAACTCATTATGTATAGATTTTACGTTGTTTTCAGTTTGTGTTTTTGGGTGTTCATATTCGGCTGAAAAATCATCTAAAATCATCTCTAAATTTTCTTGACACATTTTATTAAACTCTTCAATTCCAACTTGTACAGAATCTCCTAAAAGTTGTTCTAACTCAAATTTATAATCTACAAGTACAATCACATAAATTTCATCACCTATATAATTTTTTTTAGTTGTATCTTCTACCTCAATATAGCCATATTGAATAATTGCTTTTGGGTTAATGTCGTTTATTTTTTCAAAATACTTTGGTACACTGATTTGGCAAATTTCCTCACTTTGTACCGTTTTGTAAGGACTTAAAAATTGTTCATCTTTATTATCTATCTCTGATGTGGTATTATTTGTACAAGAAAATATGGTAAAAAAAGTGACGTAAAAAAGGTATTTTATTTTGAAAACTTTCATTAAACTATGTTAAAATTTTAATAGATTTTTCACAAACATACAAAATTCAGTTTGATTATTATTTCTTTTGGTTATTTTCGCAACAAAATAGTTTTAAAATTAATGAAGGTTGCATTGTTTGGATATGGTAAAATGGGGAAAGAAATTGAGACGATTTTATTAGATAGAGGTCATTCAATATCTCATAAAACCAAATCAGACACTATGTTAAATGAGTTAGACTTTAGTGACACTGATGTTGTTATAGAATTTTCCACACCTAATTCTGCTAAAACAAACATAGCGTTTTGTTTAACTCATCAGTTACCAGTAGTTGTTGGCACAACCGGCTGGTACAATCACTTGAATGAAATTAAAGATATTTGTCTACAAAACAATGGGGCTTTACTCTATGGTACAAATTTTAGCATTGGTGTTAATATCTTTTTTAAAGTTAATGAATATCTTGCTCAAATAATGAACAAGTTTGAAGATTATCAGTGTGAGGTAAAAGAAATTCATCACACAGAAAAACTTGATGCACCAAGTGGTACAGGTATAACAATAGCTAATCAAATTATTGAACATTTGGACAGGCTAAACCATTGGGAAAATGTATCTCAAAACGAATTAATTAATGAACAAGTACTACCTTTAGTGTCAGAACGTTTACCTAAAGTACCAGGTACGCATACGGTAAAGTATGAAAATGACATTGACAAAATAGAATTTACACACACTGCTCATAATCGAAAAGGTTTTGCTTTGGGAAGTGTATTAGCTGCCGAATGGCTGATAGATAAAACAGGAATTTACGAAATGAAAGATGTTTTTAACGACATCATTAAATAATAACATTATGGCTTATTTACCACTAATTATTGGATACTTAATTATATTTTTAACGCCTTATTTTGGTTTATGGCAAAAAATATTTAAAAAAATTGATGCTAACCCAAAGCATGCTTTTATCCCTTTTTACAATTTTATTATAGTCTTAAAAAGATGTAATCAACCTTGGTATTGGGTTTTCTTTTTACTTTTTCCTGGTGCTCAATTTTATATGTGGGCATCTATTAATGTTACATTAATTAGAAAATTTGGTTTATTTAGTACTAAAGATACACTTTTGGGAATTTTATTTCCTTATCCTGTATTTTGGAAAATTGCTAAAGATGAAAAGTTAAAATCTGTACCGCCAACCAATTGGGATATTGCCAAACAAGTTGATAACAGAAATCTATCTGACCATATTGCTTTATTTTTTGCTTTGCCAATAGTTGGTAATATTTTGGTTTATATTTTTACCATTGCAGGTTTTAGCCAAAAACAAAAGGGTAAAAAATCTTTGGTAAAAGAATGGGGAGACGCTATTATATTTGCCTTAATTGCTGCGTCAGTTATAAGGACTTATATATTTGAACCTTTTCAAATCCCTACAGGTTCAATGGAAAAGACACAATTAGTAGGCGACCATTTATTTGTAGAAAAAATCACTTATGGACCAAGAGTACCAATGACACCATTTTCATATCCTATTTTTCATAATATGGTACCTTTTTTAAATATCAAATCATATTCTGAAATTCAAAAGATTCCTTACACCAGACTACCAGGGTTTAGGTTTGTTGAGCGTAATGATATTACTGTGTTTAACTTTCCTGCCGGAGATACCGCTATTTTTGACCCTAGAATGCCAAACGGATTAATTGCTCACAACTATCATCAAATTTTAAAAGATGAAGCATTATTTATATGCTTGTACAATGAACGTAAGTCTTTAGATTATTTTGAGGCACACTATGAGCACTATTTGAATAAAGCACGTAAACGTTTTGTAAAAAAACAAAAAGTATATCATTTTGGTGGTGAAAACGGATTAGATCATATTCCAACTAAAGGAATCATAACTCGCCCAGTGGATAAAAAAGAAAATTACATTAAAAGAGCTGTTGCTATTGCTGGAGACGAGATAGAAATAATTGACAAAGAGCTATACATTAATGGAAAACTAGCCCATCAGCCTGATAGTATGATGTATTCTTATGTTCTAAAAGATTCTATGTACTACAGATTCAATATGGCTAATTTTGACAGAGATACTAGAGCTAAAAATAAATACATAAGACTGGACGCTTACTACAAAAGCAATTTTGATAGAAATTACCACCAATTAAGTGCAACTATGGATGGTGAAGTAGTGATGTCTTTAACTAAAAACCATTACAACAAAATAAAAGATAGATACCCAAACTTAAAGCCATATAGTAAAGAGAAGGGATATTACAGAAAAGCTTTAGAAAAAAATTCTAAATATGCCTTTGTTACTTTTAGTTATTGCCCTGTTTTTCCTAATGATAAGCAATACAATTGGACTGAGGATAATTTTGGACCTTTAAAAATACCCAAAAAGGGTGATGTGGTTAAATTAACACATCAGACGTTACCTATTTATAAACGTATTATTCATGCTTACGAAAAACACGATTTAGAAGAAAAATCTGACGGTATTTACATTGATGGTAAAAAAACGGATACTTACACTATTGAGATGAATTATTACTGGTTAATGGGTGATAATAGAAATAACTCTTTAGACTCAAGATTTTGGGGTTTTGTGCCTGAAGATCACGTTGTTGGTAGAGCTGCTTTTATATGGATGTCTGTTGATGAAAGAGGTTATTTTGGTGGTGTAAGATGGGATAGGATTTTTAAGAAGATAAAATAATGACACCTACCCTACCAATTTCGTATTTTGGTAATATTGAATACTTTAGTTTTTTTGTCCAACATCAAAAAATAAACATTGATGTTAGAGAGCGGTACGTTAAACAGACGTATAGAAATAGAATGGAAATTTATGGTGCAAATGGAAAATTAAGCCTTTCTATTCCGGTGACAAAACCTTTTGGTAAACATTCATTAGCTTGTCAAATTGAGGTGTCTTATGCTGAAAATTGGCAAAAAAACCATTGGAAATCTATTGAAAGTGCATATAGACGCACTCCTTTTTATGAATTTTACTTTGACGATATAAAAAAGATATTGTTTACGCAGTACAAAATGCTTGTAGATTTAAACCTAGCTTTGACACATCATTTAATTAACAAACTTGGAATTGATTGCATTGTTAATTTGCCTAATAATTCAACTGAAATTACAAAAAATGATTTAAGGTTACATTTTTCACCAAAAGTAAAAACTGGTTTTACCTGCAAGCCTTATATTCAAACCTTTAGTGATAGAAATCCATTTATAAATAATTTAAGTATTTTAGATCTTTTATTCAATGAAGGTCCTAACTCTATTTGCGTTATTGAGGAGAGTATTGAGTTAAATAAAGTAAAGCCTTAAATCCGCCTATAATTATTTGACAAAAATTTGACTTTTAATTGAAAATATAATGTAATTTTGTATAAAAATTTAAAATGAAATTAGCTTTAATTACCATTGGACTTTTGGCTTTAGGATTTGCAGGTATTGCCATTAAAATATGGGGGAAAAAGGGTGGAGAATTTGGTGGAACTTGTGCGAGTAATAATCCTGTTTTTAATGAGGAGGGTGAACCTTGTAGTTTTTGCGGCGCACGACCAGACGAAAAGTGCCAAAAAGAAGAGATTGTGGTAGATTAGGATTATTTCTTAAATTCAATATAAATACACTACTCATCAACAGCCTTTAAGCTCAAATCTAAACTCTGATACGAATGTGTTAAAGCACCAGACGAAATGTAATCTATTTCTGTTAAGGCGTAATCTCTGATTGACGATTCATTAATACCCCCGCTTGCTTCTGTTTCGTATTTATCTCTTGGAATTAATTTTAAAGCTTCAGTTATTTGTTGTGGTGTAAAATTATCTAACATTATTCTATCTACATTACCAACTGATAATACCTCTTTTAACTCATCAATATTACGTACTTCTATTTCAATTTTTAATGCTTTGTTATTCTCTTTTAAATAATCATTAACCCTTTCAATGGCTTGCTGTATTCCACCAGCATAATCTATATGATTATCTTTTATCATAATCATATCATACAACGCAAATCTATGATTGTGCCCTCCTCCAATTTTTACTGCCCATTTTTCCATTAAACGTACACAAGGAGTTGTTTTACGAGTATCTAACAATTTGGTGGGTAAATCTTCTATCAATTTTGCTAATTGTTGTGTTTTTGTAGCTATCCCACTCATTCTTTGCATAAAATTTAACACTAACCTTTCAGCAGTTAAGATAGAGCGAGAACTTCCGGTAACATAAAAAGCTATTTGACCATTTTCAACCGCTGTTCCATCATTTATTAATACTTCAACTTTTAAGTTTGGGTCAACTCTATTAAAGATAATTTTTGCTAACTCAACACCTGCTAATATTCCATTGTCTTTAACTAACAGTTTAGCTTTTTTTTTAGCAAATTTTGGAACACAAGCTATTGATGTATGATCTCCATCTCCTATATCTTCTTTTAGAGCAAAATCTATAATTTCAAGTAAGTCTTTTTGATTAATTTCCATTGAAGTTGTTTTTAGTGATAGTAACTTTTTTTGTTAGTAAAAGCATTAAACCTGCTAGGAATTTGTTTGGTTGGCCAAGCATTATTTGATTCATCAGTATCAGCGGTTTCTAAAAAAGGATCTAATTGAATTGACTTTACTTCTTTTTCGAAAATAAAAACTTTTGATACTTCATCATTGTTTTTACGCCATATTTCTGCTGGTATTCTAATAATTTTTTTTGTATTATCAATAAATGTAAATTCTAAAATAATTGGCATAACTAAGCCTCCTATATTTTTAAAATCTAATTGATAAAAATTGTAACCTTTCTCTAAAAATTCTTTATCTTTATCTGATAAATTTTGTAAAAAAGAGTTATATTCTTTTAACTGTTCAGCTGTAGCCTCATTTTTTTCAATTCCTACATATTGGTCATTGAGTTCAGGATGTTTTTCATTTGTGGTTTCTTTAATCTCTTTTCTATTTCTGATGGTACTTATATTTTCATTTTTGTATGCCTCTAATTCTTTATTATATTCTTCTTGTTTTTCTGGATTATTAGAATTTACTTTATACCATTTTACCCTATCTAAAGCAATATCTACATGATCGGTAGTCATAAACCAACCTCTCCAAAACCAATCTAGGTCAATACCTGATGCATCTTCAATGGTTCTAAAAAAATCTGCTGGTGTTGGGTGTTTAAACATCCACCTATTTGCATAGACTTTAAATGCATAATCAAATAATTCACGTCCAACTACGGTTTCTCTTAATATGTTAAGCGCAGTAGCAGGTTTACCATAGGCATTGTTTCCAAATTGAAGTAAAGACTCTGAATTTGTCATTATGGGCACCATGGTTGAGTTGTCACCTTTCATATAATCCACTATAAGGTGAGCAGGTCCTCTACGAGATGGATAATCTCTTTGCCATTCTTGTTCGGTAAGGTATTGTAAATAGGTATTTAATCCCTCATCCATCCATGTCCATTGTCTTTCGTCAGAATTTACAATCATTGGAAAATAGTTATGTCCTACTTCATGAATAATTACAGAGTGCATACCATACTTTGTACGTTCAGTGTAGGTACCATCAGGGTCTGGTCGGCCACCGTTAAAGCAAATCATTGGGTATTCCATTCCTATCCATTTTGTATGGACAGATATTGCTACAGGATAAGGATAATCAAAAGTGTGTTTAGAGTACGTCTTTAAAGTTTGCGCAACTAAACGTGTCGAATACTTATTCCACAAAGGCATTCCTTCTTTAGGATAAAAAGACATTGCCATTACATCTTTGGTTTTTTGTTTTACAACTTGAGCATCCCAAATAAACTTACGAGAAGATGCGAAGGCAAAATCTCTTACATTTTTAGCTTTAAAATGCCACGTTTTTTTTCCTGTTGATTTGTTTTGTTCATTCTCTTTAGCTTCATCAGGTGTTACAATATACACAGGTAAATCAGAGCTTTTGGCTTTTTCTAATCTTTTGCGTTGAGTTGCAGTTAAAACTTTATTTGCATTTTGCAATACACCTGTTGCTGCCACGATATGGTCAGATGGTACTGTTATTTGCACATCAAAATCGCCAAAAGTTAATGTAAACTCTCCACTTCCTAAAAATTGTTTATTTTGCCATCCTTCTACATCATTATAAACACACATTCTTGGATAAAACTGTGCAATGGTATATATATAATTATCCTCCTCTTCAAAATATTCTAAGCCAGATCGTCCACCAATTTTAATTCGGTCATTAATGTTATACCACCATTTTGTTTTAAAAATAAAGTTTTGACCTGGTGCAAGCGGTTTTTCTAAGTCAATTCTCATCATTGTTTTAACAATGGTATAGGGTAAATCTTTATTTGAAGCGTCTTTTACATATTCAATTTTAAACCCTCCATCAAACTCTTGTTGATTATAATATCTTTCAATTGCCCCAGTATATGAAAAATTTTCTATAGTTGATGTAGATGTCAATTTGGTATCAGAATCCTGAGCACGCATATTTTGATCTAACTGTACCCATAAATACTCTAAGTAGTCCGGCGAATTATTAAAATAAGTTACGGTTTCTTCACCTCTAATAATTTGTGTATCATCTTCTAACTCTAATTTTATGCTATAATTTGCTTTTTGTTGATAGTATTTATGTCCTGGCGCGCCAGAAGCTGTCCTATACACATTTGGTGTAGCAAGCTCTTCTTTTAATTGTTTAAATTTATTAGTGTTTTGAGAATGTGATATTAGCATCACTATCATAAAACTTACAGAAACTATTATTCTCATTTTTTAATTTTATTTGTGCGTTATCTTCATTTTGGGATTTGAAACAACCAAAGTTACACTTTTTGTTTGGTTTGCATATTTATAGTGAATAATATTTTGTTGCTTTTTAAATAATTCAAATAAAAAAGTGTTGTTTACAAGAATATTTTTAGGATTAATTACATTTGAAAAGGTAAAATAAAAGTATAATTCATCTCTAACGTTTACCTCCTTACCAATATATTTAAAACTGCATTGTTTTTGCTCTGAAAATACTTTAAAATGTAGCTTGATATAATTTTGAATATACAACCCTACTCTGCTTGTGTCTGCAATATTTTCAATATGGTAATGTTTATTAAATTTAGCTTTTAAAACGTGTTCAAAGTCATGGGCTGTTAATTTGAGAGAAACTTCTATTTGTTTAACTTTACTATTATACTCCATATTGGCAATAGATACATAAGTTTTATGCGCCAGTGACAGATTAACTGTAAGCAAGGTGACTATAATAAAAAAGATAGATTTCATTTTATTTTTTTATGCAAAGATAATATTTTGTATAACATTAATTAAACTTTCAATATCTGCATTACTTTTGATTTAGATATTCAGCGAGATAATTTCCCATGCTATAACAAGCTTGCAACAAATACCCCCCCGTTGGTGCGTCCCAATCGAGCATTTCACCAATGCAATAATGATTTGGTAATTGTTTTAATTGAAAATTTTCATCTACACTGTGTAAAGTAACTCCGCCTACGGTTGAAATAGCTTTATCTAATGGTGATACACCAACAATAGTTAACTTAAAAGATTTTATAGCATTTACTAAACATTTAGGATTGGTAAATTTATCCTTTGACAGAAATGTTTTTAATAGACCAATTTGTGGTCTACTTAATTTTAAATCTCTTAATAGTATTTGGGTGATAGATTTTTGATTAGAATTAATGTATTTATCTAATAAATTTTGTAGCGTTAACATTGGTTTAAAATCAATGCTAATTTCAGATGATTGATGTAAATTTAACTCTTT
Organism: Crocinitomix sp.; assembly: GCA_015662905.1. GTDB lineage: Bacteria > Bacteroidota > Bacteroidia > Flavobacteriales_D > Crocinitomicaceae > Putridiphycobacter. Next base: position 12,016 of record DQTE01000214.1, read on the forward strand.
TCTAATTTGAGGACTTAAAGCGTAAATTGCATTCCCTTCTATTCCAAATTTAGTCAGAACAATTTCACCTTTTTGTATTTGATCTTTACATTTTATAGCTATGTTTTTTAATGGTTCCCCCTCAAATACCTCTATAAATGAGGTATCCCAAATTATGTTGTAAGCACAATTTGACGGATAAAAAGGAATTGTTTCAATACCTTTTTCTTTAAAAATTTTCAACCAATTACGATTTGAGCCAGTAACGCTCCAGCTTCCACCCCCCATAGAAAATACAACAATGTCTGCTTTAACGCATTTTAAATTTTCAAAAATTAATTGATTGTTTTTCCACCCTATCCATTTATGGTTAAAGTTAAGCTTGACGTGATTAGAATTTATTAAATTTTCTATTGCTTTTAACACTTGAATAGGTTTAGTTCCTGCTGAGGGATACACACGTTTACTACTACCTATAAACATATTAATCCCAATGCTTTTAAACCAGTTAATTAAATATTCATTTGAATATCTACTTAAAGCTTTAGTTAAAAACTGTTGAGGCGTGTATCTACTAATGATTAACTTGATGTCTTCAGAGTGTGTAAGATTAAATCCTCCTTTTCCTGCTACCAAAAATTTACGTCCTAATGTTGAATTTTGCTCATACAAATTAACGTTGTATTTTGAGGTGTTTATTTTGCTAGCAAAAAATAAAGCAGAAGATCCTCCTCCAATAATTGCTATATTTTGTTTTTTAGTTGTCAGAATTCCAAATTTCCCAAGCTTTTTCAGCTTGCTGATGTAACATAGTTAAACCATTTAAAGTTTTAGCACCTTTTTCTTTAGATTTTTTAAGTAAGCGTGTTTCTTTTGGATTATAAATTAAATCAATCACTAAATTTCTGTCTGTTAAAAATTCAGTAGGAAATTCAGGCATTTTATTTTGATAAGGAAACATTCCCACAGGTGTGGTATTTACAATTATAGGACAGGCTTCAATCATTATTTGGTTGATATCGTTATAACGATATTGGTTATTATTATTTTTTGGCGACCTAGAGATAAAAATGGGTTCACATCCCAAATTTTGTAAAACATAAGCTACAGCCTTTGAAGCACCTCCTGTTCCTAAAATAATAGCTCTTTCATGATGTGATTTAAAAAATGGCTTTATCATTTGTTTAAACCCATAAACATCTGTATTAAATCCTATAGTTTTTCCTTTTTCAATTTTAATGGTATTTACTGCTCCAACTTCTAAGGCGATTTGAGTTACTTCATCTAGTAAAGGTAGAATTTGTTGTTTGTAAGGTATAGTAACGTTTAATCCTTTTAAATTTTCGTCAAAATTTAACAAATGTGAAAATTCGTTGATGTCATTTAATTCAAAATTTAAGTACTCAGCATTAAGTCCTAGCTCATTAAACTTTTCAGTAAAATAGGTTTTAGAAAAAGAATGGGCTAAGGATTTACCCAAAAGGCCGTAAATGTGTTTGTTAGCGTTCATTTTCAATCTATACGCTCATCAACCAATTAAATTTATCTTCAACTTTACCCTTTTTGTAATCTGTTAAATAAGATTTAATTTTATTAGAAAACGTTCTGGTTTCAACTGCTGGTAACTCATAATTTTTTCCATTATAACCTATTGAGGAAATAGGGGCTATTGTAGCGGCTGTACCTGCACCAAACGCGTCTTGTAACGTTCCTTTTTCGATGGCTGCAATAATTTCTTTTATCGTAACTTCTCTTTCTTCTACCTTTACTCCCCAATCTTTAGCTATATCTACAATACTCCTTTTAGTAATTCCTTTAAGAATAGTATCTTTTTCTTCTGACGGAGTAATTAAAACGTCATTAATAACAAACATCACGTTCATTGTTCCTGCTTCCTCTATTAATGTATGTGTCTTAGCATCAGTCCATATTAATTGACGGTACCCTTCTTTTGCAGCTAATTTTGCTGGATAAAGAGACGCTGCATAGTTACCAGCGGCTTTTGCTCTACCTACTCCACCCTCTGCAGCTCTTGTGTAATATGTTTCTATTTTTACCGGTACTGAATCTGAATAGTATGCACCTACTGGTGATGTAATGATTAAAAATTTATAAGTTTCAGAAGGTCTTATCCCTACATACTCATCTGTTGCAAACAAAAATGGTCTAATGTAAAGTGATTGTCCTTCTTTTGAAGGTACCCAGTCTCTATCAATATCCAAAAGCGTTTTTAATCCTTCTAAAAATAGACCTTCAGGCACTTCTGCCATTGACATTCTTTTGGCTGACTCATTAAATCTTTTTGCATTCATATCAGGTCTAAACACTAGTATTTCACCGTTTTTACCTTTTTGAGCTTTAAGCCCTTCAAAAATAGACTGCCCATAATGAAGTGCAGAAGTTGCAGGATGCAAAGATAAGTTAGCAAATGGAACAATGGTTGGCTCTCCCCACTTACCATCTTTATAATTCATCTCAAACATATGGTCTGAGAAATGTTTACCAAAAGGGAGGTTGTCGAAATCAACTGTTTGCAACTTAGAATTTGTATTTTTTGTGATTTTTATATTTGAAATTTGTGTTGACATAATCATTGAATTTTTAATGCAAATATACTCATTGATTTTGGATTTGACAAGTGATTTATTCCGTTAACTTATTAACAACAGATAACAAAATGTATTTTAACGTCTCATAAAAACAATAACTAATAAAAAACTATTCAATAATTTCAAACATTTGTTTAGCCTTATTTCTATTATATCTATTAAAGTGCCACCATTCAGTCTGGATATTGTAAAATCCGGCGTGTTGCATTACTTTTCTAAGTAGTTCTCTATTTTCAATTTGTTGTATGGTTAATTCACCTGATTTTAAAAATTGTTTTTCTAATCTAGGGTATGCAATCTTTCCAATTTCATCAAAATCAGCCCCCATATCTAGAGGAGTTCCGTTAATATGGGCTATTGTTAAATCAACAGCACATCCGAAATTATGAATGGAACCATTTTTGGGGTTAGAAACAAACTTTGTTTTTTCATTAATTGGCAGGTCTAGGACATCCCACATTTTTTGTTGTACACTCCTTGGTCTAACGCCATCATACACCAAAAGCGTAAGCGTTGAATCTAATTGATGTAAAAACTGATTGGCTTCTTTTAGGTCTTGAGCAACACTTTTTTGTAAATAAACCTTATTTAGCGCGCCGTAAACATCTTCTTTCATAAAATTGTTAATCGTACTATACTTCAAATCTATTAGAATAGACGAATCTACAGTTTGAATATCAACCAAGTTAGCATCCATTAGTTTTTGTTCTAACGTATCTATTTTTATTTGGACAATATCAAACTTAATAGTGTCATTTGTTAGATTAGTCGAATTTAATTTCTTTGTACTAACTTTTTTTTGTAAATTGTCGTTACTACAAGATATAGAACCTAAAAGGTTTGAGATTAACAAAAGTAACAAAAAAACATTTCTATGAGTACACCACATACAATTATAATGTTAAGACCAAAACACTTTGGATTTAATAATGAAACCAAATTTACAAATACATTTCAAAACAAGGTTAATGAAGATGAGGATTTTATAAAAAACATTGCTAAGTATGAGTTTGATTCTATGGTTAATCAATTAAAAGAAAACAATATAAGTGTTGATGTTTTTGAGGATTCTGAAACTATTTTACCAGACGCTGTTTTTATTAACAATTGGATTTCTATATTCCCTGAAGGACAATTAGTTATTTATCCTATGCTAGCTAAAAACAGACGAATGGAAAAACGTAGAGATATTATTGATAGGATAATAGAAAAATATGACATTACAGAGTTTATTGATTTATCTCATTATGAGGAAGAAGATAAATTTTTAGAAGGGACAGGTTCTGTTGTATTTGACTTTAAAAATAAATTAGCTTTTGCGTGTAAAAGTTCAAGAACTAATGAGGATGTGTTTAATGATTTGTGTAACAGAATAGGCTATAAAGGTTTTATTTTTAATTCGGTAGATTTATTAGGCAAACCTATCTATCACACAAATGTAATGATGACAATTTTCGATAAGGTAGTTATTATTTGTTCAAAATCAATTGAAAATGCCCTTGAACGAAATATGATTTTGAGTGCTTTAAAAAATACGGGTAGAACGATTATAGATTTAAGTTTTACTCAATTAAATCAGTTTATTGCTAATAGTTTTGAGGTAATTAATTCTGATGGTGAATCTATAATTATAATGAGCAGAACTGCTTATTATAATTTAGATGAAATTCAATTGAAAAAGCTAAATAGTTTTTCAAAGATATTACCAGTTAACATTTCAATTATTGAACGTATTGGTGGAGCTAGCGCTAGAAGCCTATTAACGGGTGTTAATTGCTAGACAAATAAAAAATAAATCCAAATTTGTAGTACAACCTCCAATTAAGTGTTTCAATTATATAAGGCTCAGGTACATTCCAATCTTTTAGTAAA
>DQTE01000061.1 GCA_015662905.1 Crocinitomix sp.
AAACACCAAATATATTGATCATCTTTCTAGGTTTAAAAATATGGGAATAGCAAACCAAGGTGTAAATTTTTATTTAGGTGTTAAGATTAAATTCAATAAACAATTAAAAGATAAATAGGTTAAATTTTATGGAGACTTTAGTCTAAAATAGCACCCACAGAGTTTAAAAATTTTTGTACAACAACAATACTTTCAATAATTGAATGCCCATTTTATCAGTTACTCTTTTAATACCTTAAAACCGCAAGTATGTTCGTAGCGAAACGCAAAGCATTCATAAACACCTTAAAAAGATATTGTTTGATAAATTTCCAAAAATTCCGTACGACCATTTATTGTTAATGCTAATTACATCACTTATTGATGAATAGATAGATTGACGATAGGATGATATTGTTTCCTCTCCAAAGGTAAATTTTGAGTAATTGATGAAAAGACCATTAAACATACTAAATTTATTTTTATCTGTTACTCTTTTTAATAGAAAAAGAACCGTTTGTACTAAAATTACTTGAGGTTTCTTGACCATTTAACCAACCTCCTGCCGATATTTTGTAAACAAAATAATTCCACGGGTCGTTTTTTAATATTTCATCTTCCTTAGTATTATTTAAGTTTTTGTTTGTTTTAAAAGTGAGAGAAATTTTGTCGGTTAAACCTTTTTCAATAAAAAAACGCATGAGTCCTAATTGTATGTATTTAAGTTGTTGTCGTCTCATTTCGTCATTGGTTTGTGTAGGACTTGTATTGTATGTTAAGGTGTCTGATAAATGAGAGAATTCGTTTTGCCCAATGAATCGGATTAAACATTGTTCACCTCCGCTACCATTTTTTTGTTCAGTTATTAAAATATGTACATCAGCATATTTTCTGTCGCGCATAAATTGAACGTACTTTAAATTTTGTTTAATAAAAGGTTAGGTCGCAAAAGTTACAATCATAAAAAATTTTTAAATCGTTGTTATTTTTTAATGTGTCAGATTGACTCCAAATAGGGGTAATTGCGAATAAGGAAAGAGCAAACAGTAAAGATTTCATAATTTTAATTTTATCAGCAACAAACTTTTTTAAGTGTGTTGCGTTTATATTTGTACCGAATAAAACTATGGTTTAAAATAAGAATGGCATATTAAATTAAGATACTTTAACATAGCTTTAACACTTCTTTTTATTTTACTAACGTCAATGAAAAGCGACAGAGGTATGCCTGAGGGTAGGGTTTATCATTTTGCCATAGGGGTAATTCCGTCTGTACACTCGCAATTATTGACTTATGCTATTTTAACAGAGATAAACGGTAAAATTGTTGGTAGTCAGATTTTGAGAGAACAAAATTTCATGTACTACATTATGGGGTATTGGCCAACAAAAGCTAATCCTAAAAGGGTTAATTTGTTAGAGGTTAATGGTATTGATAGTTGTTTTTTGGTTAAAAATTATTCGGGTAAAATATCGGGATATTATGCTAAACCTATAAGTGAAATGTGGAAGTTAAGGTATAGTGAACATCCTTATGTTTATGATATTGCGTCTGGTTGGAGTCAGGAGAAATATAAGCCGTCTATTGCTCAAAGTACTTTTTTGTATGAAAACTACGGCGTGGCTAACATTAAAACGAATTATTTTTATGGTGACAGTTTATTTAAAATTTTGAGAGATATTCAAGACCCTGCTTGGGTAAATACTTATGTGTCATTATCATCACCTTGATTAAAAAAGGTAATGGTTTTTTCTACCACTGTTTTCATATCGTAGGGCAGGGCATTTTGTGTCCAAGGTTGTTTGGTTTGGAAAGTGTGTTCTGCTCCTTTTATTATTTCTAAGCGAACGTTTGCCCATTTTGAAATTTGTATGCCTTCACTAATGCTAACAGCTAAATCCATATCACCATGTATGGGTAAAAATGGAACTTTTAAGTTTTTACAAGCATATTCAATGTTCAATTGGTCTTTGTTTTCAATATAATTTTCGTAAAAACTATAATAATGAGGCATGTTTTGGTTTGTTCTGGCATTGTGTACGTATCTAACACCTGATATTTTCCAGTCTTCAAGTTCGTCACCGGTTGGAAAACGACTTTCAATATCGCTAATGGCTGCCCATGTTACTAATTTTTTGATGCTTTTATCTTTAGCTGTTTGTAAAATGGCAATGCCGCCACCTCTGCTGTGTCCTATTAAATAAAAGGGGATAGAAAGGTTGAGTAATTTTAATTCATTTCTTGCTAAGGTAATGATTCTGTTTAAATCGTATAATTCTTTTGTGTAATCATTATTTCCAAAGGCATCTAAATCTGTAAAATCAATGGGGTTTTTGACTGTACCGCCATTGTGTGAAAAATTAAATTTTAAAAAACCGTAGTTATTGTTAATAAATTGTTTTTCGACTACATTCCAAGCGCCCCAATCTTTATAACCTTTATAGCCATGTAAAAAAATAACAAGGGCTTTAGGGTTTTGTGGTATTTTTAAATCATAAACCGACAATCTGTTATTACTACCAACATAAGTTTTGTGAATGTCATTTTTGAGTAAATTGATTTCAGATGTCATATTTGTTTAGAAAAAGTGGTCTATTGCAAATTTAAAATTTTTATTTGTTTTTCTATTTCTTCTCTATGTTTAAATAAGTTTGCAATTTTGTTTTTTGGTACTTTAATAAAGTTAAGTAAGTTTTTTACATTATTAGCGTAATGGTAAGCAAATATACCACTAATTGCTGGAACCGTTAGAATATATAAAATACCTAGCCAATAAGATGGGTAAACTAAATTGTAAAATAACCAAATAAAAGGCAAGTTGTAAAGCAAATCTAAAAATGAACCCATTATCATTTTAACACCACTCCAAAACACACGTCTTTTGAAAGATTTTTCTACAAATCTTTTTGTAATAAAATAGGGGATGAAATTATGAATAACACCCAATAAAAATAAAGGTAGTCCAAAAAAAAGTAGTAACCAATATTTAAAGGTAGATATGCTTTTTTTAGTTTTATTTTTCCAAAGCCAATTGTCGTTTAATTTTAGTTGTTTTAGTTGATTGAAATAATCATTTAAATTAGATTTTAATGTTTGCCATTTTTCATCATTTTCATTGTAGTTTTGGTTAACAAAATGAGCTTTTTCTTTCATATTTAACCAACGTTGTTTTAAAGGAATTGAAGTGTCGTAATTATTGTGCACAATTCCTTTTTTAGTAATGGCAAAAATTTGGTCAAAAAAGGGTGTCCATTCAGGTTTTTTTAAATATACAATTTGCGATTGCATGGCTTTTTCTATATCTCTGGTAAATTGAGTGATGGCTTTGTTTTTATTTTCAAGATATAACGCTTTATAATCTAGAGGGTTTAAAGGTTTAGAGTTTGATACTAAAAATTCGGCTCTAAACTCATTAGGATTTGCGTAATTAATGCCTATGGCTTGAACTTTTAAATTTGTATTCCAGTTATGTTTAATATAATAATCAAAGGCAAGACGTGCTGCTCCTTTTTTTACAGGTTTAAGGCTACGTACAAAAACATTATCTGTATAGCCTTCAGCAAAAATAAATATAGATTTTTTTTTATCAAAAATATCAAAAACAGTTTTAAAAATCACTTCATTTTTTTTATGTGCGTCATCACCGTCTTCTGCTTTACGGTAGATTGGTAACATGTGAGCAGACCATAAAATGGGACGTAACCAACCTTTAAAGATATCTCCCCTTGTCATAAAAAAAACGATAGGGCGTTGTACTTCAGCGGCTGTCCAAGGGTCCATAAAAGCACTGGCATGATTAACAGTAAAAATAGTTTTTGCCTTAAATTTTTTAGGTGGATTATGTGTGGTAAACCTTTTGTAATATATCCTTATGATATAAAATACAGTAATTTTAAATAACAAATAAAGTGGTCTCATAGGGTGCAAATATAATAAAATGAATTTTTAGTGAAATTATAACCAACCTTTTTGTTTTTTACACGTTGGGTATTTTGTAAAAACTTATATTAACATAAAAAAAACTGATGAAAATGAATAAATTTTTCTATTTAAGTATTACTATTTTTATTTTTAGTTGTGAAAAGAAAATAAGCAATTATCAATCTAGCGAAAGTCATAATGAAGGTAAAGATTGTATGCAATGTCACAAACGGGGTGAGGACGGAGAGGGAAATTTTAAGGTTGCAGGCACAGTATATGATACAACTAAAACTATAGTTTATCCTGGTGCAACTATTAATTTGTATTCAGAACCACAAGGTGGGGGCGAGTTAATTAAAACAATAGAGGTAGATAAAAAAGGTAATTTTTATACTACAGAAAGAGTTAAGTTTAAAAATGATGTTTATCCTTCAGTGGTGGGTGTAGCAGGGGGGGAGAAGTTTATGTCAACGCCAATATCAACGGGTAGTTGTAATTCATGCCACGGTGTTAGTACAACGAGAATTTGGGTAGAATAGTTAAAAAACTCAAATCATCAAAAATGAATGAAAGCAATATAAATTTTTATCAAAACATTTATGATTTGGTACAATTGATACCTAGAGGTAGGGTGACAACTTATGGTGCCATTGCTAATTATTTAGGTGCAAAGCAGTCGAGTAGAGTTGTGGGGTGGGCTTTAAACCAATGCCATACTCAAAAAATGAAAATTCCTGCGCACAGGGTAGTTAATAGATTAGGATTATTGAGTGGTAAAGCTCATTTTACGCCGCCAGAATTAATGCAACAATTGTTAGAACAAGAAGGGATTGTGGTGGAGAACGATAAAATACAAAACTTTGACAAGGTTTTTTGGAATCCTATTTTGGAATTGTAAATTAATTACCCGAGCTACGTAAGACAGATTATTAAGGTTAAACTAAATTAATACCTGTAAAGTTTTGTGGCGTGATTTTTTTGAGTTCAGATTTAATCTCATCAGAAACCTCTAATGTGTCAATGAATACACGGATACTCTCTTTGTTTATAATGGAATTTGTTCTTGTAAGTCCTTTTAGCATTTCGTAGGGTTTTGAAAAACCCTCTCTTCTTAATATAGTTTGGATTGCTTCTGCTACCACTGCCCAATTGTTTTCTAAATCTTGATTGATTTTTTGTTCGTTCAACAATAATTTATTTAATCCTTTTAACGTAGATTTAAAAGCAATTAACGTATGTGCAATTGGTACACCTACGTTTCTTAAAACTGTAGAGTCTGTTAAGTCTCTTTGTAGCCTTGAAACTGGTAATTTTGCAGATAAATGTTCAAATATAGCGTTTGCCATTCCAATATTTCCCTCTGAGTTTTCAAAGTCAATGGGGTTAACTTTGTGTGGCATTGCAGAAGAACCAATTTCACCATCTTTTAGTTTTTGTTTAAAATAATCCATTGAAATGTAAGTCCACATATCACGGTCTAAATCTAAAATGATGGTGTTGATTCTTTTTAAACAATCAAACAGCGCAGCTAAGTTGTCATAATGTTCAATTTGCGTAGTAGTTTGACTACGGTTTAACCCTAAAACATCATTTACAAAAGTATTGGCAAATTCTACCCAATTGTAATTTGGAAAAGCAACAAAATGGGCATTCATATTTCCGGTAGCACCACCAAATTTGGCTGAATAAGGAATGGTTTCTAATTGATTTTTTTGAGTGTTTAATCTTTCAATAAAAACTTGTATCTCTTTGCCTAATCGTGTTGGTGAGGCCGGCTGTCCGTGTGTACGTGCAAGCATTGGAACATCTTTCCATTCATTTGCGTATTGCTTTAACAGCTCAATGACTTCATCTAAAACAGGTAAGTATTCATTTTTAATAGCTTCTTTTATTGATAAAGGTACTGCTGTATTGTTAATGTCTTGTGAGGTTAGTCCAAAGTGGATGTATTCTTCAAATTTTGATAACCCCCATTCATTTAATTTTTCTTTTAATAGATATTCAACCGCTTTAACATCATGATTGGTTATACGTTCTGTAGTTTTAACTTTTAAAGCGTCCTCTAATGAAAAATTTTTATAGATTGAACGTAAGTCATTAAACTTTTCTTTGGGGAAATCAGCCATTAAGCCTACGTTTTTTTTTGAAAGTAAAATAAAATATTCTATTTCTACTAAAACTCTGTATTTTATAAGCGCAAACTCAGAAAAATAGTGACTTAATTTTTCAGTTTTACTTCTGTATCTACCGTCAATCGGTGTAATGGCTGTTAACTGGTTCATTTTTTAAATTTAAAAAAACACAAAGATAAACTTTAATCATTATTACAAATCACTTTAACTAAAACATTTACAAATTTTTAAAACTAAAACGCCTAATGTTGTTGCCTTTGTAATGGTTACCACTAAATTATTTAGAAATGTAAAAAAGGTCAAATAATTCAGAAGTATTTTTTAAAGAGAGTGTTTTAGGGGTATCAATCTCTTTATAGGCAGAAGTAGAAGTTGAATAATCATAACTATTTTTTTTGCTTTTAGAGACCTTTGCACGTTGTTTGGTTGTTTTGCTATTCGTTTCATTGGCGTTGTTAGGACTATAGTTATCGGTAGCTTCATCTTTTAAGCTCAATTCTTCTTCAACAGCAATTATTGTTTCTACAACCATAAGTTCTTCTATATCATCATTATCCTCCATTTCAATTCCCGATAAAGTATTATTTTTAATAATTGGTTTTTCATGAATAGGGGATGATATGTCAACAGACAGTTTATTGTTAGATGAATTGCTCTCCTCCATTGGATTGGATTCAGGTGTATTTTTTTTGTCTAATTCTATTGTTTTGTCAGTTAATTCGTTGTCAGATGGTAACGGATTTGTTAAATTTTCTTTACGATTTATGTCGTTTACCGCCAATGGTTGGTCTTTAGAAAGTTTAGGAAAAATATTGATGATAAATATAAGAGTAATTACAGCTAAACTTATTTGAAATGCAGGGGTTTGGTAAATTCTTTTTTCTTTAGGAAACAAAAAAATAATAATAGAGTTTAGCCATGTTTTTTTTTGAGTAATGGGTTGATGTAAATACTCAATAATAGCATGGTTTAATGATTTAGACGTGTTTATTTTTTGTTGGTTAAAAGAATTTTTTGTAGCCTGCAAAAAGAACTTTATTTCGTTAAACTCGGTTTCATTTTGAGCATAATTTTTTATTATCTCTTTTTCAGTAGGCGTTAACTCATAAAATTTTTTGGTCGATATTATTTTTTCAGCATCCATTATTCAGTTAATAAAATATTAAATGTAGCAAGTTTTTTAGCCAGTAATTTTGTAGTATTGTGAAGTCTAGACTTAACAGTCCCCACATTAATGTCTAAAATTTCAGCAATTTCTTTCATAGTTAGCCCGTCAAAGTGTCTTAACATAAAAACTTCCTTGTGTTTTTCATTAAGTTTAAGTAACTCAGCATTTAATTGTACAGAAAAATTAGTTTCATCTACAGTTTTATCTGCAGGTTTTAAATTTGATTTAGCCTCAAAGCTTTCTGGTACTGTATGCTTTGTTCTCTTTCTAATTTCTGTTCGTTTATATTCATTTTTACACATGTTGCTTGCTATTGTAAATAACCAAGTTTTAAATTTTTTATTGATATCAAATTGTTCTGGTTTGTCTATCAATTTGGTAAATAATTCTTGAGTAAAATCTTCAGCCTTTTCTCTATTTTGCCATAGTTTTCGGTTAAAAAAATTAAATAAATAGTTACCATATCTATGATAAATTTCTTCAAAGGCTTTCCTATCCCCCTTAATATAAAGAGACATGAGTTCTTCATCTGAACGTTTTGAGTAATTCTTTTTTAAAAGCCTCATTAATTATTTTATACTATCTATCGTACCTGATTAAAATTTGTTTTACTTTTTGTTTCATGTTATTTTGGGTATTGTTAACTTTATTTGCCAGTTCTAAAATATCTTTTTTTAAAGAGCTGTTATCAAATTGTTGGTTTTCTAAATTTAACTTATACAGGGTTAAAAGTGGGGGTAAAAAGTTTTGATATAGTAGTTTTTCATTATCAGATAAATTAATTTTATAAATTATATTTTTTATTTTAATCCATACGTTGTTGAGTTTATTTATTTGTTGAGATGAGCTTTTGTTTAAAGTTAATCCGTTTAAAAATAAGGTAGAGGAAAAACTTTTGTAGTATTTAGGGTTAACAGTAGTTGAAACATAAACATTTTGAGCCTTATACTTTAGAAATTGTTTGATGTTGTAAGTTTCGTCTTCAGATAGTTTGATAGAAAATTCAGACTGAATATAAGCCAGGTAAGTTTTATTTTTTAAAAGAGATAATGAAATAATTTTTGTGTAGGGATTTATATTTTTGGTTTGCTGTAAAGCAATTAAGGGGTAAGTGTCATCAATACCATTTGTAATAATAATAGCGTTTTTTGCAGTTGTATTTAAAAGAAGTTGATAATAAAACAGTGTATTGGTGGAATAAAGGGTGATAATTTTTTTAGATAATTTTTTCTGTTGGCTGATGTCTTGGTTTATAATTGCAGTTTTAAATGAATTTTTTATAGTTTCACTGTTTGATTGAGTAAAACAATTAAATGAGATGAAGAAAATTGATATTATTTTAAAAAGATGAGTCATTTAAGTAACTTTTGATATTGATTACAACCACGTATTAAAAAGGTTCAGTTTTGAGCAAAAAAAAAGATTCTTGAAAAAGAACCTTTTATTAAGAAATAATACAAAAAATAAATTATTTTTTTAATTTAATAACTTTGCTAATTGTAGTTTTAATGTTTTTTTGGGCTTTGTACTTAGTGTAATCTGCTTTTCTATAAGCATCACATGAATGACCTCCGCCACAACTCACAACACCTAAAGCAAATACTCCAAATGTTCCTAATAAAATTACTTTTCTCATTTTGTTTTTGGTTTTAAATTAGTTCTTTGTTTTCAAGGTTTTAAACTTAATAGTTATCCATTTCCGTTTACAAACATAAGTAAAAAATATTAGTTGTCAAAATTTTTTTTAGTTTCACCTCATTAAAATAATGATTTTTATCATATTTTTACTTCTCAATCTATTGATTTAATTGAGAAAACTAATTGTTAATAACTTTTCAAGTGTAATTTATTAATATATGAAAAATTCAAATTTTATTAATGCTTCAGAGGAATTAACCTCAGCAAATGGAGTGTGATGTGTTTGATGAAATAAATTATTGACATCCGAAAAAAGGCTACCTTAACATAAGACTTGATAATTTTTAAGTTAAATGTCTTAAAAAATATAAACAAAACAAAAATATTATATTGGTTTCTTGTTAGAAATCTATATAAACTAAAAAATACTTATCTTTGCTCATTCCAAAAATAATTGATTAAAATGTTTGAAAATTTAAGTGATAAGTTTGAAAGAGCGTTTAAGGTTTTAAAGGGTCAAGGGCAGATAACAGAAATAAATGTAGCCGAAACTTTAAAAGAGGTAAGACGCGCATTGTTAGATGCTGATGTTAACTATAAAACCGCTAAAGAATTTACAAACAGAGTGAAGGAAAAAGCCTTAGGGCGCAATGTGTTGACCACAATTTCTCCTGGTCAGTTGTTAACTAAAATTTGCCATGAAGAGTTGGTTGAGTTAATGGGGGGAGAAGAATCTCACATTAATTTTAAAGGAAATCCAGGTATTATTTTAATGGCAGGATTACAAGGGTCAGGTAAAACTACTCACTCTGGAAAATTGGCTTTATGGTTAAAGAAAAAGCAACGAAAAAATCCATTATTGGTAGCTTGTGATGTTTACAGACCAGCTGCTATTGACCAATTACACGTGTTGGGTGAGCAATTAGATGTTGAGGTGTTTTCAAACAAAGAAGAAAAAAATCCAGTAAAAATTGCCCAAGACGCTATACAATATGCTAAATCTAATGGTTTTAATGTTGTAATAGTAGATACCGCAGGTCGTTTGGCTGTAGATGAAAAAATGATGGATGAAATTGCGGCCATTAAAAACGCAATAAATCCAACAGAAACACTTTTTGTGGTTGATGCTATGACAGGGCAAGATGCAGTAAATACTGCAAAAACCTTTAATGAGAGGATTGATTTTGACGGAGTTATTTTAACCAAATTAGATGGCGATACACGTGGAGGTTCAGCCTTAACCATTAAAACAGTAGTTAATAAACCTATAAAATTTGTAGGGGTTGGTGAAAAGATGGACGCCTTAGATATATTCTATCCTGCAAGAATGGCAGATAGAATTTTGGGTATGGGAGATGTAGTGTCTTTGGTTGAAAAAGCCCAAGAACAATTTGATGAGAAAGAAGCCAAAAAACTACAGAAAAAAATCGCTCAAAATAAATTTGATTTTGATGATTTTTATGCCCAATTACAACAAATCAAAAAAATGGGTAATGTTAAAGATTTAATGGGAATGATACCCGGAATGGGAAAGGCAATGAAAGGTGTTGATATTGATGATGATGCTTTTAAAGGTATTGAAGCTATGATTCAATCAATGACACCAAAAGAAAGAGCTAATCCTTCAATTATTAACGGAAGCCGTAAAAAAAGAATAGCCAAGGGAAGCGGAAACAACATACAAGAGGTTAATAAATTATTGAAACAGTTTAACGAAACCAAAAAGATGATGCACTTAATGTCTAACAAAAAGAATATGATGAATATGATGCGTCAATTGAAAGGAATGCGAGGAGGAGTGGGCTTACCTGGAATGTAAATTGAGTTTTAAATTACAAATATTAGGTTCGGGAGCGGCAACGCCAACTCTAAAAAGAGGAGTAACTGCCCAGTACTTAAATTTTAACGAACGTAAAATATTAATTGACTGTGGAGAAGGGACACAGTTAAAATTGCGTAAGTTTAATATTAGTTTTCAAAGGATTCAATACATTTTTATTTCTCATTTGCATGGCGACCATTATTTAGGATTAATGGGATTATTATCCTCTATGCACTTATTAGGTAGAGAGAAACCAATTCACATATATGCGCCACCAGAATTAAAAGAAATTTTTGATACCCAATTCAAATTAACTTATGTTACATTAAAATTTGAAATTATTTATCACTTTCTTGATTTTAAAGAAAAAAAAATGGTATTTGAGGATAATTTAATTGAAGTATATGCTTTCCCCCTAAAACATAGAATACCTTGCTATGGCTTTTTATTTAAAGAAAAGTTAAAAGAAAGAGGTATGATAACGGAAAATATTAAAAAATTTAACATTAAAATTCCAGAAATATTAAGACTAAAAGCCAGTAAAAATGTAACGAGAGAAAATAGAGAGGTACTCAATTATTTAGAGCATACCACACCACCATCAAAACCAAAATCTTATGCTTTTTGCACCGATACAAAATACATTGATAATTTGCATGAAATTGTTAAAGATGTAGATATACTTTATCATGAGGCAACATTTGTACATGAATTACTTTCAAGGGCTAAGGCTACTTTTCATACCACAGCTTTTCAGGCTGCAACACTAGCAAAAAAAGCAAATGTCAGAAAATTGCTATTAGGTCACTTTTCTCAAAGATATTCAAGTACAAAAGATATTGAAAAAGAAGCGAAAAGTGTTTTTAATCGTACTATTTGTGTAAAAGATGGAGACACCTTTATATTGTAAACTGATTAATTGTTATCGTCCTCAGGTAGTTTGTATTAAACACTTGATTTGTAGCTTTTTGTGATGTTGCGTTATTGGGGATTACTATTTTTATAGAATTTGCAATTTTCTTTTGATTTTCATCTACTTTTGAGCGTAAATACAATAACTCTTCATTGTCGTCTTCTTTTATTTCTGACATTTGCATTTTGTCAACCAACACCCTAATACTATCTGTATTTTATGAGCTTTCCCTTCCTTTGAATAACCTTTTTGGCCAAGGCCATTTTCTTCTTCTTGAGTACTCTCAAAATAAAGTGTTGTAATATCATAAAAAACAATATCTAATTGATGCTATGGGGCATATATACAACAAAATATTGAAAAAAACCAAATTTATTTCGACCTACGTTGTTTTTTTTATAAAGCTCGTAAAGTACTGATTTTAAAGGATAGTTAATTTTAAAATAACGAAAAACACGATTATTCTGTCGAAGTCAA